>JBEGJV010000100.1:0-6154 GCA_041184385.1 Actinomycetota bacterium | reverse complement strand
CTTCTCGGTGATGCAGAGCCGCCCGCTGGTGCACGAGGTGCTCATCGCCCTGTTCATCACCATCACCACGCCGGTGACATTGATGTTGCTCGCCAGCGCCTCGCTGTATCGCGACCGCGAGGAAGGCGTGGAGGGCACGCCGAAGGACGATCCCGAACCGACCGAGCCCTGAGGCCGGCTGTACGCGGGCGGCGGGGCGCCGCTCAGCGGCGCGGGTCGTCCGGCTGCTGGCCAACAACCCCGGCACGGCCTACTTCTTCGCGTTCGGCGCCGGCCACTCGCCGCACCATGTCACGAAGGAACGCATCGCCGAGTACCTGCCGGTGTTCGAGAAGGGCTGGGATGCCGTCCGCGACGAGCGCATCGCGCGCCAGAAGGCGATGGGCCTCATCCCCCAGGACACCGTGCTGCCCCCGCGCAACCCCGGCGTGCCGGCATGGGACGAACTCTCGGAGGACGAGAAGTACGTCTACGTTCGCTACCAGGCTGCGTTTGCGGCCATGATCACGCACACCGACGAGGCGATCGGCCGCGTGATCTCCACGCTCGAGCGCATCGGTCAGTTCGAGAACACCGTGTTCATCGTCATGAGCGACAACGGCGCGTCACAGGAGGGTGGCCCCAGCGGCACCATGAACCAGGGCCGTTACTTCGAGCGCGTGGACATGTCGCTCGGCGAGACGCGCGCGATCATCGACGAGATCGGTGAGACGCAGTGGTTCAACAACTACCCGCTCGGTTGGGCAATGGCGGGCAACACGCCGTGCAAGTTCTACAAGCAGAACACCCACGGCGGCGGCGTTCGAGACCCGTTCGTGATGCACTGGCCGAAGGGAATCGATGCGTCGCAGCGCGGCACCCTGCGCCACCAGTTCCACCACTGCAGTGACGTCGCGCCCACGCTGCTCGAACTGCTCGGACAGTCGATGCCCGACACCATCAACGGCGTGAAGCAGATGCCGATGCACGGCACGTCCATGGCGTACGCCATCAAGAACCCGGGCGAGCCGACGCGCAAGAAGGTGCAGCACTTCGAGATGATCGGCCACCGCGGCATCGTCGCCGACGGCTGGAAGGCCGTCACGCGTCATAAGTTCCGCACCGAACTGACGGACGACGTGTGGGAGCTGTACGACCTGAACAACGACTTCTCCGAGGCACACGACCTCGCCACTCAGCACCCCGACAAGCTTGACGAGCTGATCGAGCTGTGGTGGGAGGAGGCCGCGAAGTACAAGGTGCTCCCGGTCAGCGACGGAATGGGCACCATCAACAAGCGCCCGGCAAGGCGGATGTTCCGCCTGTGGCCGGGACTCCAGCGCGTGCCGAGCGACAACTCGCCGCAGTTGATGAACACCAGTCACCGCATCACCGCGCACTTCACGGTGCCTGCCGGTGGTTGCGAGGGCGTTCTCATGAAGGACGGCGACATCTGGGCCGGCTACTCGTTGTTCGTGCAGAACGGCGAGGCCTGTTTCCGCTACCACTTCCCCATGGAACCCCATGACATCCGCGCGAAGGTCAACCTCTCGCCCGGCGACCACGAGTTGGTGTGGGAGTTCACCAAGACCACACGCACGGGTGGGTCCGGCGAGCTGCGGTTCGACGGCAAGACCGTTGGTTCGGTAGAGGTCCCGCACATGATCCGCGGGTGGATGCCGTTCAACGGGATGGACGTCGGTCGTGACAACGGTGCGCCCGTGTCACCCAGCTACTCGTCACCGTTCGAGTTCACCGGCACGATCAAGTGGATCGACGTCGAGTTGCTGTCCGATTCCCCGGGGCCGGATGCGAAGGTGCACCACGACTCGGAGATGGGCAAGCAGTAGTCAGCTCCCGGCGTTGCTGTTGCGGCCACGCCCGAGTTTCCTGCCGACTCCGGTCGCTGCGCGGCGCGAGTGATGCAGCACCTTGCCGTGCCAGTGCGCTGCAAGAGGGATGTCCTTTGCGAGGATGCCGAGACCCACGATGATCAGTGCGATGCCCGGACCGGGCAGCACCAGCAGCACGACCCCGGTGAGGGTGGTGGTGGAGCCTCCGATGATCCGGAGGCTCTTCTTCATTGCGCTGTCATTTCCTGCGGCCGGCACGGGACCAAGTTACCGATGGTCGAGTGCTCGATTCAGTCGCCCCTGTTGTGAAAAACGGCGGGGCGTCTGTCAGAGGCGCACGTTGGTGACGGCACCCTTCTCGGCACCCTGCACCAACTTCGCGAACTTCGCAAGAACGCCACTTGTGTAGCGCGGTGGGTTCGGCTTCCAGCCGACCTTTCGCTTCTCCATCTCGGCGGCATCCACGAGAACGTCGAGAGACTTGTTCGGCACGTCGATGCGGATGCGGTCGCCCTCGTTCACGAATGCGATCGGGCCGCCGTCCACTGCCTCCGGTGCGACGTGGCCGATGCAGAAGCCCCAGGTGCCGCCGGAGAAACGGCCGTCCGTGATGAGTGCGACGGTGCTTCCGAGCCCGGCGCCCTTCAGAGCGCCCGTGATGGCGAGCATCTCGCGCATGCCCGGGCCGCCCTTCGGTCCCTCGTAACGGATCACGATGACGTCGCCGTGATTGATGCGGCCGGTCATGATGGCGTCCATCGCGCCGTCCTCACCGTCGAACACGCGGGCGGGGCCTTCGAACTGCAATTGGTCCTTCGTGAGGCCTGCGACCTTCACGACGGAGCCGTTCGGCGCAAGCGAACCGACGAGCACGTTGATGCCACCCTCGGTGTGGATGGGGTCGCTGAGAGGGTGGACCACGTCGCCATCGGGCGCGGCTGGGTTGATCTCCGCCAGGTTCTCGGCAATCGTCTTGCCGGTGCACGTGATCACGTCACCGTGCAGGAGACCGGCATCGAGCAGGTGCTTCATGACCACGGGGACACCACCGATGCGGTGCATGTCGCTCATGTGGTACTTGCCACCGGGCTTCGTGTCCGCAATGTGCGGCACCTTGTCGGCGATGCGGTTGAAATCGTCGAGCGAGAGCTCCACGCCGGCCTCGTAGGCGATGGCGAGGAGGTGGAGAACCGCGTTCGTGGAACCACCGAGGGCATTGACCACGGCGATCGCGTTCTCGAACGCCTTCTTCGTCATGATGTCGCGCGCGGTGAGACCGAGACGGAGCATGTTGACGACGGCCTCTCCGGCACGTTCGGCATCGCTCTCGCGCGACCTGTCGATCGCCGGCGCTGACGCGGAGCCTGGCAGGCTCATGCCGAGTGCCTCGGCGATCGATGACATGGTGTTCGCGGTGAACATCCCGCCGCACGCGCCCTCGCCGGGGCACGCCGCACGCTCGATGTCAGTGAGCTCGCCCTCGGTGATGGTGCCGGCGGCACAGGCGCCGACGGCCTCGAACACCGTGGTGATGTCGATGTTGTTGCCCTTGTAGACGCCGGGCATGGTGGAGCCGTTGTAGACGAAGACGCTCGCGAGATTCAGGCGCGCGGCCGCCATCAACATGCCGGGGATGGACTTGTCACAGCCGGCGAGGCCGACGAACCCGTCGAAGCGCTCGCCGTGCACGACCGTCTCGACAGAGTCGGTGATGACCTCGCGCGACACGAGTGAGGCGCGCATGCCCTCGTGGCCCATGCTGATCCCGTCGGAGACGGTGATGGTGCCGAACTCGAGTGCGACACCGCCGGCCGACTGCACGCCCTTCTTGGCGCTCTCCGCCAGGCGGCGCAGCGACATGTTGCACGGCGTGACCTCGTTCCAGCTGGAGGCGATGCCGATCTGCGGCTTCACCCAGTCGTCGTCCCCCAGACCTACGGCGCGGAGCATCGCGCGGGCCGCTGCCTTCTGGATGCCGTCGGTGACGTCGCGACTGCGGGGCTTGATGTCGATGGGGGTGCCGTCAGGGGTCTGAGCCATGGCTTCAGGCTATTGGGCGTCGGCGGTTGCCCTCTCAGCGGCAGGTGCTGCCGGTGCAGCCGTGGCCGGACCCTTCTTGCGGAGGTACAGCCATGCCACGGGCACGAGGTATGCAAAGTAGGCGATGACCCTGATGTTCTCGGCCTCGTTGTGCCAGCCGAAGAATCCCTTCATGAAGTCGTAGAAGGTTCCCTCTGCCCAGATGCCGCTCGACAGCGACCAGGCCGGCGAGACCAGCCACCCGGACTCGAACCCGAGCAGCTCGCGGTACTCGTGGAAGAACTTGCCGAAGAGACCGGCAGCGAAGAGGATCAGGAGTGCACCGGTGACGTTGAAGAACGTGCGCAGGTTGAGCCTGTTGCCGCCGGCGTAGACGAGACGACCGAGAACCGCCGCGACCGCGAGACCCGCCAGGCCACCGACGACGACGGACGTGCCCGAGGACGATGACGTCTCAGCCGAGAGCAGGAACAGCACGGTCTCCAGTCCCTCGCGCAGCACCGCGACGAATGCAATCGTGGCGAGGGCACGGGTGGTGGTGGCAGCGTCGACACGCGCACGGAATTCGGCGCCCATGTTGCGGGCATGGTCGCGCATCCAGAAGATCATCCACGTGAGGACGCCCGCAGCGGCAATCGCGATGGTGCCTTCGATGAATTGCTCAGCCTTGCCCTCGAACTCGCCCACGAACCAGTGGAAGAGGAGACCGGCGACCACGCAGAAACCCACGGCAACAGCGGAGCCCTTCCACACGTGCACGACGTCTGTGCGTCGGTTGCTCTTGACCATGTACGACACGAGAATCGCGAGAACGAGTGCGATCTCGAGTCCCTCTCGAAGCGTGATGAGGAATGCTGCTCCCATGGGGTGTCCTATCGTCGGGGGTTGTTAGGTAGACCTAATGTTAGGCAACCCATACACCCGACGTCAACCCGCCCGTCGGACTTTCTACCGACGGTCGGGCGGGGCCCCAAAGCCGAACAGGTGGCTGGCCACCTTGCGCATCTGGATCTCCTCGGACCCCTCCGTGATGCGGTAGCGGCGGTGGTGCCTGTAGATGTGCTCGAAGGGCATGTGGCGGCTGTAGCCGACTCCCCCGCACGTCTGCATCGCGCGGTCAGCGGCCTCACAGGCAAGCCGGTTGGCCCGGTAGTTGCACATGGCCACGAGATGCGTGACCTCCATGTGGTGCTTGTGGTCGAGCATCCACGCGGTGTAGCGGATCATCTGGCGAAGCATCGCTGCCTCGGTGTGCAACTCGACCAGCGGGAACTGGATGCCCTGGTTCACGCTCAGCTTCTTGCCCCACGTGATGCGCTCGTTCGAGTAACGCACCGCCTCGTTGATGCAGTACTGCGCGGCGCCGAGCGATGATGCCGCCTGGCGGATGCGGTTCTCATGCACGAAGTGCTGCGCGAGCGCGAGTCCCTGCTCGAGCGGACCGAACACTGCGTCCGGCCCGACGCGGACGTCGGTCAGGCTGACCTCGGCGTGGTCGGTCGGCATGTTGAACGTCCACCAGAAAAACTCCACCTTGAAACCCGGCGCATCCGTCGGCACGAGGAACGCAGTGATGCCCTTCGGGTCGCCGGGGTTGCCGCTCGTGCGGGCGAAGATGATGTCGTGGGTGGCGTGGTGAAGGCCGCTGTTCCAGCGCTTCATTCCGTTCAGCACCCATTCGTCGCCGTCCTTGTACGCGGTGGTCTCCAGGTACGTGGCGTCGCTCCCGTGGTTCGGCTCGGTCAGACCGAACGCGAGACGCTTCGTTCCGTCGAGGAAGCCGGGCATCCATTCCTTCTTCTGTTGCTCGGTGCCGAAGTCGCGCATCATGAGGACTGTCGGGAAGTTGCCGACGATCGAGGACTCGTTCTGCAGGTCGTTGTGCAGGCCGAGGCCCTTCGTGGCGAGGTGCTCGCGGATCACCGCCATCTTGAGGTTGCTCGCCTCCTGGCCGCCGAACTCCTTCGGCAGGGCGAGGCGCAGCCAACCGGCGGCATCGGCGCGACGGCGCATCTCGCGCAGCAATGCCTCCCAGTCGGCCGTGGGGACACCGTCGTTCTCGAAGTCGGTGCGTGACCACTCACGACGGTGGTCGAAGAACCGTTCGTTGTCGTCGGCCGCCTGCAGCGGCTTGATCTCGGACTCGATGAAGGCATCGAGTTGGTCGAGGGTGTCCTGGATGTCTGCGGGCACGGCGAAGTCCATGTGTGGACAGTACGCCCCGCCCGACGGCCAGCCACAAGCGAGACGAGCACGGATTCTTCGGCACTTCTTACCGAATC
>JBEGJV010000099.1:0-6202 GCA_041184385.1 Actinomycetota bacterium | reverse complement strand
AATATGCACGCCTTCATGCGTGCCGCCGGGGCGCATCAGCAGCGCACATTCGCCGATTACGACGCGCTCTACCAATGGTCGATCGCGGCCCCCGAAGCCTTCTGGCGCGAGGTCTGGTCGTTCTGCGGCGTCATTGGCGACGGTCCGGGTGCAATCACCGTTGAACATCGCGGCCGCATGCCCGGCGCGCGCTGGTTCCCGCAGGCGCGCCTGAACTACGCCGAAAACCTGCTGCGCCGCAACGAGAAGCTCGTCGGTGCCCACTTCTCGATCGGCGTCGAGGACGCGGTCTTCCTTCGCGGTGAGCTTCCTTTCTCCTCGGTCAACGAGAAGGAAGTCGACAGGGTGATCGGCACGTTGTTCGCCACGGTGGAGGCGGTGTTCCCGTCGATCATCCGCATCGGTTTCGCCAGCCGGTTCGCCCAGTAGCGAAACCCCACCATCGCGCGGGTGGGTGCGCCGTTAGTCTCGGTGCATGGCAGGACAGACCAACGAACTGGTGCTCATCGGCGGCGGCAACATGGGTTCCGCCCTGCTCGGTGGGCTCGTGGCAGGCGGTTGGGACCCGAAGGGGATAGTTGTCGTCGAACTTGACGCGGCCAAGCGCGCCGACCTGGAGTCTCGGTTCGGCGTCCGCACCGGCACCGAGATTGTGGCGGGCAACGGTGCGGTCATCGCGGTGAAGCCGGGTGATGCCGTTGCAGTGTGCGCACAGGTTGCCGACCTCGGGACGCCGCGGGCCCTTTCCATCGCCGCCGGCATCAGTGCATCCACGTTGCAGGCGGCTGCCGGGACGGGGTGCTCCGTCGTGCGCGCGATGCCGAACACTCCTGCTCTCGTTCGTGAGGGTGCGACGGCGATCACCGGCAGTCCTTCCTGCTCGGATGCCGACCTCGACTGGGCCGAACGTGTGCTCTCCGCGGTGGGTCTTGTCGTGCGCGTCCCCGAATCCCAGATGGATGCCGTCACGGCCGTCGCCGGTTCCGGTCCCGGGTACCTCTTCTTGTTCGCCGAGGCGCTGCTGGCGGCTGCGATCGAACAGGGATTGCCGACGGACGTCGCCGACACCCTGGTTCGCCAGTTGTTCAAGGGTGCCGGCGCACTCCTTTCCTCTTCGGACGAATCGCCCGCAATGCTGCGCGAACGGGTGACGTCACCGAACGGCACGACCTTCGCAGGACTGTCCGTTCTCGAGAACGAGGGACTTCGTGCAACCGTTCACAAAGCGGTGCAGGCCGCGGCCGAACGCAGTGCCGAGATGGGCAAATAGGCCCCCGGATTTCTCCGGCGAAGTTTCTGTTTTTTGGTCCGCGGTATGTAATCTGTGACGCAGGTCACCGAAGTCGGGAAACCGGTTTCGGGAGTCGCGCTCAGCAATGAGCAGCGCCGAAAGGGCCGGTGCCGTCGGGGGGTTGGCACCGGCCCTTTTCGTTTTCTCCGGTGGGATCCGCGCACTGACTCGATCCGGCACCGACAGCCGCGTGGCCACGAAGCCTTATCGTGAACCGCATGCACAACCACGTCGCACTCCTCACTGACTACGGATTGAACGACGAATTCGTGGGCGTGCTGAAGAGCGTCATCACCGACATGGCGCCGCACGCGCGCATCACCGACATCACGCACGGGGTCCCCCCGTTCGATGTCCGGTGGGGATCACTCGCGCTCGCTCGCGCGATCCAGTACGTGCCCGCGGGCGTGATTGTTGCCGTCGTGGACCCGGGTGTCGGTTCGTCGCGCAAGGCCGTGGCAATCGAGGTTGCCGGCGGCAACGGGGTGCTGGTCGGTCCCGACAACGGGTTGTTGTCGTCAGCTGCATCAATGGCCGGTGGTGCCGAACGCGCGTTCCTCCTCACGAACACGGAGCTGCACCTCGAGGCGCCCGGCACCACCTTCGCGGGCCGCGACATCTTCGCGCCAGTCGCTGCGTTCCTCTGCAACGGGGGAGCAATCGAGGAGGTCGGCGAGGAAGTCGACATCGCCACGTTGATGCCCGGCCTCGTGCCCCTCCCGTCGAGGGAGACGCACCCCGCGTACGGCGAGGGGCTGCGCTGCGAGATCACGTGGGTGGACCACTACGGCAACTGCCAGATGAACGTCGGACCGGAGGATCTCGCGCACCTCGGCCCGGTCGTGCGTGTCGTTGCGGGCGAGGACGTGCGCAGCGCACGACTGGAGAGTCACTTCGCGGCCATCGGCGAGGGCGCCATCGGTGCGGTGGTCGATTCCTACGGAATGGTCGCCCTCGCGGTGGACAGGGGATCCGCCGCCGAGGCCCTGCGCCTGCAGGCCGGGGACGCCGTGTATCTCTATGCCGGCGATGACGGCACCACGACGTCGGTCACCCTGCGTCCCGCGGGTCATTAGGCTCACACCCATGCGTCCCGCAACGACACTGACGATTGCCCTGTTGCTCGGGGTGATTCTCGTTGCCGGCATCGTCAACCTGATGATCCTGGGCTGACCGTGAACCTCTCCCACATCATTGACTCCCACCCGGAATCGTCCGTCGCGCTCATCAGCCACGGCCGGGAGACCACCTACGGCCAGCTGCGCCGCCAGGTGGCGGCACTGCGTTCCGAATTCCTGAAACTCGGCGTGCAGAAGGGCGAGTGCGTGGCACTGCTGTGCAGCAACACGCCGTATTTCGTGGTGTCGTACCTCGCCACGGTCGGCATCGGCGCCGTTGCGGCACCGTTGAACCCCACCAGCCCCGCGCCCGAGATCGAGAAGGAACTCATCGTCGTGCAGCCGGCCGTCGTGGTCGTCGAACCCGCGGCGATGGCGACGTGGTCGGGCATCACCAGCGACACCCGCCGCGCCGTGCGAACCGTTCTCGCCACCGAGGGCCACGGCATCGAGGGTGCCCACACGCTCGACGAGGTGTTCGCCACGGATGATTCCGCACCCGTCGTCGAGGTCGACCCGTCGGCACCCGCCGCGTACATGTTCACCAGCGGCACCGCCGGATCACCGAAGGCCGCCGTGCTGAGCCACGGGAACCTCATGTCGAACATCGAGCAATCGATGGATGCCGAGCACATGACACCGGCCGACGTCACGTTCGGCGTCCTGCCCATGTACCACATCTTCGGTCTGAACGTCATGCTCTGCACCACGCTCGCATCGGGCGCTCGCATCGTCCTGGTGCAGAGATTCGACCCGATGAGCACCATCGAGACCATCCGCGAGCGTGGCATCACCGTCATGCTCGGCGCGCCGAGCGTGTGGATGGCCCTGAACCAGCTGATCGATGTCGACTCAACTGCCTTCGATTCGGTGCGGCTCGCGCTGTCGGGTGCGGCAAAACTCCCGGAGCAGACGATCCAGTCGCTCAGCGCCCGCTTCGGCATCCAGGTGCTCGAGGGTTACGGGCTCACCGAGGCATCACCTGTGGTCACCACCGCGATCGACCTTCCGTTCACGCCGGGTTCCATCGGCCGGCCGATCAACGGGGTGCAGGTGCGCATCGTGGACGACAACGGCGATGATGCGTTCGTCGGCGACAGTGGCGAGATCTGGGTGAAGGGCCCGAACGTGTTCTCGGGCTACCTGAACGACCCCGAGGCAACCGCCCGCGTATTGACGGAGGACGGTTGGCTGAAGACCGGTGACATCGCCGTCGTCGACGAGAGCGGGAACATCTTCATGGTGGACCGCGCGAAGGATCTCATCATCGTGTCCGGCTTCAACGTCTTCCCGGCCGAGGTCGAGGACGTTCTGAAGTCGCACCCCAGCATCGTTGACGCTGCCGTCGTCGGCACGGCGCACCCGCACACGGGCGAGGCCGTCCGCGCGTACGTGGTGCCGGCCCCGGGTACGCACCTCGACGAGGACGCGGTGGTCGACCACTGCCGGCGGAACCTCGCGCGGTACAAGTGCCCGTCCAAGGTGCTGTTCGTGGACCAGGTCCCGCGCAACATGACGGGCAAGTTGCAGCGTTACTCGTTGCGCTGATTCCGTGACGACGCGGTCGCGTTGCTCGCGACCAGGAACCCGGCGAAGAGAACCGCGATGCCGAGCGCGAGCGTGATGGCGAAGGAACGGTCCGCCCCGAGGCGGCCCGAGAACGTGCCGCTTGCCGACAGGATCGCGGCACCAAGCGCGATCAGCACGTTGCCGAGGGCGAGCCTGCGCGGGGAGAACACGCTGCGTGTCGCCGATGCGGTGACCGCGGGGGTGGCACCGCGCAGCACACGCCATGCCGACCATGCAGCGCCGGCGAAGATGACCACTGCCGGCACCGCGGACCCCACCGCTGCAAGAACGCGGGGCAGTGCGTCGAAGTGTTCCTTGCCGGTCGGCATGACATGCGGGTCGATGACGCCGTGGATGGGGGCAGTGAGGACCACGCCCAGCGCGAAGCCCGTGAACACCAGCAACGAACGCATGGTGACGTCACCCGCGCGCCTGCCGCCGAGGAGGTAGACGGTCCCGAGACCGAGCCAGGGGACGTTGACCACGGCACCGAACGCGAAGAACATGCGGAACGACGCGGTGCTCCAGCCGCGGGCCTCGGCCCACCACAGGCTCATGGCGGCCACGAAGAACAGACCCATCGCCACCGTCCATGCCAGCTCGTGGGGGCGCCTGCGCCTGAGCCACCTGTCCAGGGTGCTCAGCCCGAAGGCCAGGGACACGACTCCGGACCCGGCAGCGAGTGCGGTGTTCAATGTCACGGCAGGAAAGGCTAGGCGCGGTGCCACGGAGTTTCCGCCCGAGGCCCGAACGCAATAGCGTTGTCTTCACATATGACGGACTCCCCCCGCCGCCGAATCCCCGAAGCCGCCGTCGGCCGACTTCCCATCTACCTGCGCATCCTCTCGGACCTCGCAGCTGATGGAACCACGCAGATCTCCAGTGACCAGCTCGCAGAGCTCGCCGGCGTGAACGCAGCGAAGGTGCGCAAGGACCTCTCGTACCTCGGCACCTACGGCACTCGTGGTGTCGGGTACGACGTGCAGTACCTCACGTACCAGATCCAGCGCGAACTCGGGCTGAACCAGTCGTGGCCGGTGCTCATCGTCGGCGCCGGCAATCTTGGCCAGGCACTTGCGAACTACGCGGGAATCACCGAGCGCGGTTTCCACATCGTCGGGATCGTCGACAAGGACGAGACGAAGATCGGCACCGTCGTGGGCGGCGTGCGCGTCAAGCACGCGGACGAGCTGCAGCAGATCGCACAGGCCAAGGGTGTCAGCATCGGCATCGTGGCCACCCCGGCCGGGCAGGCCCAGGAGGCAGCAGACGCGCTGGTCAAGGCCGGCATCGGGTCCATCCTGAACTTCGCCCCCACCGTCCTCGCGGTGCCCCGTGGGGTCAACGTGCGAAAGGTCGATCTGGCCCTGGAACTGCAGATTCTGAGTTATTACGAGCAGTGCCGCGCCGAGGGCAACTCCTCTGGTGACCAGACGACCCCCGTGAGTGCCTAGGGTTTCTCCGTGTCCATCGTCGTCATCGGCATCAACCACCGCACGTCGCCGGTGAACCTGCTGGAGAAGATGACGATCGCCGACTCCGCAATGCCGAAGGCGCTGCACAGTCTCAGCGTCCGCGACGACATCCGCGAGGTCGTGGTCCTCTCCACGTGCAACCGCACGGAGGTGTACGCGGTTGCCGAGCGGTTCCACGGTGCCTACGACGACATCCGTGACTTCTTCTGCGAGACGAGCGGCCTCACGAGTGACGAGGTCACCCCGCACCTGTTCAGCCAGCACGACGAAGCCGCCATCTCGCACCTCTTCGAGGTGGCAGCCGGTCTCGATTCCGCCGTTCTCGGCGAGGTGGAGGTCATCGGTCAGGTGCGCGACGCATGGGAGCGCGCCATGTCCGAGGGTGTCTCCCGCAGTTCGCTGAACCTCCTCTTCCGTTACGCGCTGGAAGTGGGCAAGCGTGCCCGCACCGAGACCGGTATCAGCAGGTCGACGGCGTCCGTGTCGCATGCGGCGGTCGAGATGGCACACGACATCCTCGGCACGCTGGAGGGCAAGCACGTTCTGGTGGTCGGCGCGGGCGAGATGGGCGAGGGCGTCGCCACGGCGCTGTCCCGCGAGGGTGCAGGCTCTGTTGCGGTCATCAACCGCACCGCATCGCGCGGCGAGGCTCTCGCCGACAAGGTGGGCGCTCGGCTGTCGCAGTTCGACAACCTCGAGACCGAGGTCTCCGCGGCGGATGTCATCGTGTCCTGCACCGGCTCCGGGTC
>JBEGJV010000098.1:0-6204 GCA_041184385.1 Actinomycetota bacterium | reverse complement strand
ACAGTCCCTCACGTTGTCGACGATGATGCGGATGGCGTTCAGGTCGAAGATCTCGTCGAACTCCTTCTCCTTCTGCACCATCTTCTCGTAGATGCTCCAGAGGTGCTTCCCGCGACCGGTGACTTCACCGACGATGTGCGCGTCGGCGAGACGCCCCTGCACCTCCGCGATTGCCTTTGCCAGGAAGACGTCGCGCTCGGGGGTCCTGCTCGACACCAGATGGTCGAGTTCGGCGAACCGCTTCGGGTACAGCGCCGAGAACGCGAGGTCCTCGAGCTGCTGCTTCATGTCCTGCATGCCGAGGCGGTGAGCGAGCGGCGCGTAGATGTCGAGGGTCTCCTGGGCCACGCGTTGCTGCTTCTCCACCGGCATGCCGGCGAGGGTGCGCATGTTGTGCAGCCTGTCCGCCAGCTTGATGACGAGGACGCGCAGGTCGCGCGCGATGGCGACCAGCATCTTGCGCATGGTGGCGGCCTGCTGTTCCTCGCGCGAGTCAAACTGGAGTCGCTCCAGCTTCGTGACACCGTCGACGATGTTCGCCACCTCGTCACCGAAGTCGCGCTGCACATCCTCCACCGTGATCTCGGTGTCCTCCACCGCGTCATGGAGCAGCGCCGCAGCGAGCGACACCTCGTCGAGTCCGATGTCGGCAACGATGCGCGCCACCGCTATGGGATGGTTGATGTAGGCCTCACCGGAGGAACGCATCTGGTTCTGGTGCGCCCGGCGCGCCGTCTCGTAGGCCCTGTTGACGAGCGTGACGGGTTGCTTCGGGTACCTGCGCCGGTACGCGGTCAGGAGCGGGGCGAGTTCCTCGATGGGGGCGCTGTGGTGCCGTCGCCACGGGAGGACGCGGTCGGCAGTACCCATGCGGAGAGGTTAGCGACGAGCCTTCTTGCGTGGGCGCGGAGGGTGGCTCAGGACTGCCTCTGCGGCAATCGCCGCACCCTCGGGAGTGGAGGCGACCTCAGCCACCTGTGTCACCGCAGACCCGCGGCGGCTGGTGGGTGCGCCGGTGGCCATGAGATGCGCCATGTCCGCACCCGTGGAGAGGTTCCCGCGGTACGGGGCGTACTTCTGCTCCCGGTCCTTGAGGACCCCGAGCAGCGGAGAGGCGATGTAGATCGACGAGTAGGCACCGGTCGCCAGACCGACGAGCAACGCGAGCGCGAACTCCTCGAGAGCCACCGCGCCGAAGACGCCCGCACCCAGCACGAGGAGGCTCAGCACCGGAAGCAGGGCGGCAATGGACGTGTTCAGCGAGCGCATCAGCACCTGGTTCATGGAGATGTTGATGATGTCGCCGAACGAGACCCGGCTTGCGGTGTACCTGGCTGTGTTGTCGTGCACCTTGTCGAACACAACGATCGTGTCGTACAACGAGAAGCCGAGAATGGTGAGGAACGCGACCACCGTCGCCGGGGTCACCTCCAGCCCCAGCACCGAGTACACGCCCACACTGATGGCCACGTCGTGGACCACAGCAACGAAGGCAGCCAGGGCCATGCGCCACTCGAACCGCCACGCGATGAACAAGGACACGAATGCGATGAAGACGAAGAGTGCGCGGACTGCCTTGTTGGTGATGTTGCGGCCCCAGGTGGAACTCACCGTGGCAACGCTCACCTCCTGCTCGTCGACCTTTGCCTGCGTGGCCAGGTTCGCCTTGATGCGTTCCGTGACTGCGGCGGTCTGGTCGCCGGCCTGGATGCGCAGTCGCTCCGTGCCGTTTGAACTGAGCACCTGGAACTTCGCCTCGCGCTCGGCGATGCCTGCCGTCTCCAGCACCTTCTTGGCGGCTGCGGTGTCGAGGGTCTTGGTGACCGGCGCCTCCCACGACACACCGCCCTTGAAGTCGATCCCGAGGTTCAGGCCCTGCCCAAACAGCGACACGAGGGTGACGACGAGGAGTGCCCCCGAGAAGATGAACCCGTACCTGCGGCGCCCGTAGAAATCGATCGTTGTCTCACCACGGTAGAGACGCTGCCAGCGACCGGACATCACTTCACCTCCTGGGCGAGTTCGGCGCGACGCACGCCGAGCACACGGCCCTTGTTCAACAGGTTCGTGCGCGAGAGCAGGAGCACCGTGGGACGGGTGAAGAAGTAGGCCACCACCATGTCCGACAACGTGGAGAGACCGAGGAAGAACGCGAAGCCACGGACCGAACCGACGGTCAACCACCACAGCACGACCGCACCGAGGAGCGAGACGGTGTCGGCGGCAAGGATGGTGCGCCACGCGCTCTCGAAGCCGCGGACGGCCGAGTTCCGGAGGGTGCGCCCGCTCTGCACGTCGTCCTTCAGGCGCTCGAAGAACACGACGTACGAGTCAACCGTGACACCGATGGACACGATGATGCCCGCCGTTCCCGAGAGTGTGAGCGCGAGACCGTTGGTCTTCGACAACCAGGAGATGACGGTCCACAGCAGCATGCCGGACACGCCCAGACCGGCGACAACGACGAGGGCGATGGCCCGGTAATAGAACAACAGGAACGCAAGAACCAGCAGGACGCCGATGAGTCCCGAGACAAGCGCCGCATGCAGCGAATCCTTGCCGAGCGAGGCCGACACGGTCTGCACCGTCGGTGCATCGAACTTCACCGGCACGGCGCCGAACTGCAGGATCTTGGCCAGGTCACCGGCCTCCTTCTGGGTGAAGTTGCCGCTGATCTGGACGTTGCCGTTGAATTCGGGGGTCTGCACGACCGGGGCGGAGATGACCTTGCCGTCCAGCGCGATTGCAATCTGCTTCGTGGGACACGTCGCGCCGCCGTCGTAACAGGTCTTGGCGAGTTCGTTCCACTTGTCCTCGCCGTCCGACCCGCTGCGCAGGGTCACGACCACCACCCATCCACCGTTGTTGATCTCGGCCTTGGCTTCCTTCTCGAACACCTCTCCGTTGGCGGCAACCGGCCCCACCAGGTACAGGGTGTCCCCCTTCGACGCGGGGAGGATCTCCTGACCGACGGGCAACCCGGTCGAAGGGTCGGTGGGAACCGTCGAATCAGGCGCCGGGACGGTCGTGGTGGTGACTGCCGCCCGGTGCCTGGAACTGCCAACGCCGCCGGTGGGCTCGGCAAGGGTCGATGACGTGGTTGCCTTTGCCGTGGTGGTGGTCGGTGCGCCCGCAACAGTGGTCGATGTCGCTCCCCCGACCGTGGTGGTCGTCTGGGCCTGGCCCATCTGGAGGACCGGTCGCAACTGGACCTCGCCAGTGCGTCCGACAAGATCGAGTGCGCGCTGCTGGTCCTTCACGCCGGGCAGGTTCACGACGACCGTGTTCCCCTGGCGGATGATCTCGGGCTCGGACACGCCGATTGAGTCGACGCGCTGGCGGATGACATCGACCGCCACCCCGATGGCCTCGGGCGTGAACGTTCCCTTCGGCGTGAGGGTGACGGAAGCGCCTCCCTGCAGGTCAAGACCGAGAGCAGGCGAGTTCCCGGCCACCATGTTGGCGACGAACAGCCCGAGGGTGACCACGAGGGTGGCCGCGAGGGTGACGACGAGACGACGGGGCATGTCTCTACTTGGACTCTGTCTGGACGATCCTGCGCGCGACAGCCGAGCGCAGCACGCGGATCTCGATGCGCTCGTTGCCGTGGCCGTCGGCGATGTCGAGCCACAGGTAGTCATCCTCGATGGCCGTGACGAACCCGAAGATGCCCGAGCTCAGCACCACCTCGTCGTCGACGGTGACGCTGGACTGCAGTGCCTGCGTCTCGCGCATCTTCTTGCGCTGGGGACGCAGCAGGAGGAAGTACATGCCGGCAAAGATCGCGCCGAAGAACACAAGCTGGAAGACACCGCCGCCACTGCTGCTGTTCGTGGTCTGGTTGCCGGCTGCGAGAAGAGAAGAAATCACGGGTTCGAAGCCTAGCCACGGAGCGGCCGAGACGGCCTGCGAATCAGCCCCAAACGTCGAGAATGCGCGATTTCAGGGCGCCGAACGTGCCGTCAGTGATGGAGTCGCGGATGGACTGCATCAACTGGAGTGTCCATGCGATGTTGTGAACCGACACCAAACGGGCAGCCGTGGGCTCGCCGGCCTGCATCAGGTGCCGGATGTACCCGCGGGAGTGCCTGGCACACACCCAGCAACCGCATGTCGCGTCCATAGGGGAATCATCACGGGCGAACCTCGCGTTCTTCACGTGCACCTTGCCCTCCGACGTCAACGCGGTGCCGTGACGGCCGAGCCTCGTCTGCAGCACGCAGTCGAACTGGTCAACGCCGAGGGCGACCGACTCGACGATCGACGCCGGGTCACCGACACCCATCAGGTAGCGGGGCTGGTCCTTCGGGAGGTGCTCGATCGCTGCGGCGAGTGCCGGCACCATCTCGGCGCGCGTCTCCCCCACGGACAGGCCGCCGATGGCATATCCGTCGAATCCCACATCCACGGTCCGTTGAGCGCTCTCGCGGCGCATCTGCTCGTGGACTCCGCCCTGGACGATTCCGTACAAGGACTGGTCGGCACGCGTGTGGGCTGCTCTCGCACGGATCGCCCAGGCATGGGTGCGCTCCAGCGCGAGCCTGATGTCGGCATCGGTGGCCGGCAACGACGTGCACACGTCGAGCACCATCTGGATGTCGGCCCCGAGTTTCTGCTGCACGTCGACAGCGATCTCCGGGGTGAACCTGTGCGTCGAGCCGTCGTATGTCGACTTGAACGTGACACCTTCGTCGTCCACCTTCGGGTCGAGCGAGAACACCTGGAATCCGCCCGAGTCCGTCAGCGTGAGACCGTCCCAACCCGCGAACTTCCCGAGACCCCCGAAGTGCTCGACGACGTCGGCACCCGGCCGCAGCATGAGGTGGTACGTGTTGCCGAGCACGATGCGCGCCCCGAGCTGCGCGTAGTCATCGGCGCTCAGGTACTTGACCGCGCCGCGCGTGCCCACCGGCATGAAGCACGGTGTCTCGTAGGACCCCCGGCTGACTGTCGCGGTGCCCGTGCGGGCGTCACCGAGGGTGGCGGTCGACGTGTGCCTGACGGTGAACATCAGCGACCCCCGAGATGGCGGTTCAGGATCATGGCGTCACCGAAGGAGAGGAACCGGTACTGCTCGCGCACCGCATCCGCGTACAGGCGTCTCCACCTGTCACCGATGAAAGAGTCGATCATGAGGAGCAAAGAAGTCCTCGGCATGTGAAAGTTGGTGACCAGCAGGTCCACAGTCTTCCATTCGTACCCGCGCGTGATGAACAAGGAGGTGCGCCCGGTCGGCTGCCCCGAGGTCGCCGCCGACTCGAGGGCGCGGGCGGCGGTGGTGCCGACCGCCACGACGCGCTTCGCGTCAGCGACCATCTGCAGCGTCTCGGCGGGCACCGAGTACGACTCCGTGTGGATCTGGTGGTCGAGCGGGTTCTCCGCGGTGACCGGCTTGAAGGTGTCGAGACCAACCACCAGTTCGACGCGCGCGAACGCCACGCCCTTGGCGGTGATCCGGCCGAGCAGTTCATCGGTGAAGTGCAGTCCTGCCGTCGGTGCGGCCGCACTGCGGGGATCCCTCGAGTACACCGTCTGGTACCTCTCGCGGTCCTTCAGCGAGCCGCGGATGTACGGCGGCAGCGGCATCGCGCCGATGCGTTCGATGAGACCGAGCGGAACGTCGTCCAGCACCTCGACAACGAAGGTGTCGCCCGCCTCGGTGCGGTCCCCCACCCGGATGACCCGTTTCCCGAAGTACTCGAGGATCTCACCCGTCTTCAGTTTCCTCGCCGGTCGCACCAATGCCTCCCACGTGCGGTGCGTGGAATCGCGCGGCTCGAGAAGGAGGACCTCGGCGCTCCCGCCCGTGGACCGCTGCAACGCGAGTCGCGCGGGCAGGACCCGCGTGTCGTTCACCACCAGGACGTCACCGGGTTCCAGGACATCGACGATGTCGGTCATCCGGCGGTGCAAGGGGTCCCCGTCACCCGTGTCCACCAACAACCGCGACGAGTCGCGTGGTTCCACCGGCTTCTGTGCGATCAATGCGTCGGGCAGGTCGTAATCGATGTCCGACAGGTGCACGCCGAAAGGCTACGGGTTGCGGAGGTGTTGCCACGCCGCATCCATGGCAACGCGGCCGCGCGGCGTGCGTGCGAGAAGACCCTGCTGGATGAGGAACGGTTCGTACACGTCCTCCACGGTCTCTGGTTGCTCGCCGACGGCGATGGCGAGAGTGGCCAGACCCACAGGGCCACCGTCGAA
>JBEGJV010000097.1:0-6206 GCA_041184385.1 Actinomycetota bacterium | reverse complement strand
CGGCGCCACCGGCGACCAACTGGCCGGCATCCCCCTGCCCACGTCCTACCGCGCAGCCCACGTGCTGAAGAGCGAGGAGAAGATGTGGGACGGCGTCCCTTCGAACGAGAAGGACCCCCGCAAGTCCGTGCACGTGGGGGAGGTCCCGATGCCGGAACTCGCACCCGACGAGGCCGTCATCGCGGTCATGGCATCGTCCATCAACTTCAACACGGTATGGAGCTCGATCTTCGAGCCCGTCAGCACGTTCGGCCCGATGGCCCGCCTCGGTCGCGAGAGCGCGTGGGCGAAGCGCCACGACCGTGACTACCAGGTGGTCGGCAGCGATGCATCCGGTGTCGTTCTCCGCGTCGGCAGTGCGGTGCGCACGTGGAAGCCCGGTGACAAGGTCACGGTGCACTGCAACCACGTCGACGACCAGGACCCGTCATCGCACGACGACTCCATGATGGGGTCGAACCAGCGCATCTGGGGTTACGAGACGAACTTCGGCGGTCTCGCCGACGTCGCCGTCGTGAAGGCCAACCAATTGATGCCGAAGCCCGCTCACCTCACGTGGGAAGAGGCAGCGGTCAATGCACTGTGCAACAGCACCAGCTACCGCATGCTCGTGTCGAAGAACGGCGCACAGATGAAGCAGGGCGACGTCGTGCTGATCTGGGGCGCCACCGGCGGCATTGGCGCGTATGCCACGCAGTACGTGCTGAACGGCGGCGGCATCCCCGTCGGAGTCGTGTCGTCGCCCGACAAGGCCGACATCCTGCGCCAGATGGGGTGCGAGGCGATCATCGATCGCAAGGCAGCCAACTACAAGTTCTGGAACGAGGACGGCACGCACAACGAGGGCGAGTGGCGCCGTCTCGGTGGCGACATCCGCGGGCTCGTCGGTGAGGACCCGGACATCGTGTTCGAGCACCCGGGCCGCAGCACGTTCGCAGCGTCGATGTACGTGGCGAAGAAGGGCGGCACCGTCGTCACATGTGCGGCCACCAGCGGCTTCATGATGGAGTTCGACAACCGCTACTTCTGGATGCGTCTGAAGAAGCTGGTCGGCAGTCACTTCGCCAACTACAAGGAGGCCTACGAGGCCAACCGTCTGATCGCGAAGGGCATGATCCACCCGGTCATGTCGCAGGTGTTCGACCTGAAGGACACCGGCGAGGCCGCCTACCAGGTGCACCACAACATGCACGAAGGAAAGCTCGGCATCCTGTGCCTCTCGCCCCAGGAGGGTCTCGGTGTCGACGACCACGAACTGCGCGCACAGGTCGCAGACAAGCTCAACTGGTTCCGCCGCTAGGCACCACAAGAAGAGGTATCGACATGTTGCTGACAGAAATCGATCACGTTGCCATCGCAGTCCGCGATCTCGAGGCGGCGATTGACTATTACAAGCGCGCGTTCGGCGCCGAGGTCGAGCACCGCGAGACCGTCGAGAGCGATGGGGTGGAAGAGGCGCTGCTGAAGGTCGCCGAGAGCTACATCCAGTTGCTGACCCCCACGAACCCCGACTCCCCGGTGGCCAAGGCCATCGAGAAGCGCGGCGAGGGCCTGCACCACATCGGCTACCGCGTGAACGACTGTGCCGAGGCACTGGCAGCCATGGTGGCCGCCGGTGCGACGCCGATCGACAAGGCCCCGCGCCCGGGCAGCCGCGGCACCACGGTGGCGTTCATGCACCCGAAGGGCAGCTTCGGCACCCTCATCGAACTCGTCCAGGAGTAGTCACAAACGGGCTCTCGTGGAATGGTGTCGTGATACCATGACACCATGAAAACACGCCAGACCACTCTCCGCCTGCCCGAGGACCTGGCCGACAAGGCTGAGTTGATTGCCCGTACGCAGGGGAAGAGCCTCAACCAATTCGTCGTTGATTCATTGATGGTCGAGATTGACCGGGTGAAGCAGGACAAGGAATTCATGGGACTCGTCGAGGACGTCATCGCCCGGAACGCTGCAGTGCTGGAAGCGTTGAAGGACCATTGAGGTACATCTCGCTACCTCAGGCTCTTGCGATCGCCGAAAAGGCAGTCGGACTGTCTCCACATCTTGCGTCCAACGCCGAACTTTGTCAGCTGCTGGACTCCGCACTTCATTCACCGCAAGTGACATTCGGTGGAATCGATCTCGTTCCCACGATTGAGGAGAAGGCCGCGGTGTTGTGCCGGCATGTGTGCCTCAACCACCCGTTCCCCGACGGCAACAAGCGAATGGCGTGGATTCTGACGGTGGTGTTTCTCGAGATGAACAGCTACCAGATGAACGATGATGTCATCCGTGCGATATGCGTGATGGTTGAGATTGCATCAAGCAACACAACGCAGGAGGAGATCTCCTCGGCCTTCCGAAACTGGGTCCGACCGAAAGAATTGGTGGCGGTCTAGTAGACACATTGCATGCGTGAGGTCGTCTGGGTCCTTGTGGGCTGGCTGTTCGGGATCGGTGCGGCGCGCAGGGCGAGGAACGCCATCGCCCAGATCCATCTCGATGGTGGCGGTTACGTCTACGGCTTCCTGAACACCAAGCCCGGTTTCGTCCCCGCCGTCTCGGTGATCAACGCAATCACGGCATTCGGGATTGCAACCACTCTCAAGGGGAACTTTGCGACGTTCGCCTTCGTCGTGTTCGCCACCAACATCATCCAGCAGATGTTCGTGGACATCGACACGCATGTGTTGCCGAAAGGTCGCACCCGAGGTGCAACGTTCTTCGGTCTCGTGCTCCTGTTCCTCGCCACGATCTCGCAGCATGACTGGTCACGCCTCGGCTGGGCCATCGCCGGCTCATTCCTCATGTGGATGGTCCTGCGCGTGTTGCAGGCGGTGTCGCGTGGCGATCTCGGTGGCGGCGATGTCGCGCTCGCGACACTTCTCGGTCTTCACCTCGGGTGGCTGGCCATCGGCAACGTGTTCATCGCGCTTTTCGTGTCCTGTGTTCTCGGTGGCATCGCCGGTCTCGTCACGCTGGCCGTGCGCAGGAACCGCCGCCACTTCATCGCGTTCGGGCCGTGGCTGGTCACCGGTGCACTGGTGACGGTGGTGTTCGAACAGACGCTTCGCCGGCTTCTGCTCGGCTGAACCGCACGGGTCCGCGCCGACCTACCATGAACCCCACACAGCACACGGAGGTGGGTCATGTCGGAACTCTCGGGAATGGTCGCGATCGTCACCGGATCGTCCAGCGGAATCGGCGAGCGCACCGCGCAGCGCCTTTCCGAGCTCGGCGCCAAGGTGGTGGTGAACTCTGCCAGCAGCGTGGAGGCCGGCAAGAAGGTGGCAGAAGCCCTTCCTGGCGAGTCGCTGTACGTGCAGGCCGACATCAGTGACAAGGACCAGTGCCAGCGACTCCTTGACGAGACAGTCGCGAAGTTCGGAAAGCTCGACCTGCTCGTGAACAACGCCGGCTGGACGACGCTGGTGCCACACGGCGACCTTGACTCGCTCACCGACGAGATCTTCATGAAGACCTTCGAGGTGAACATCTACGGAACATGGTGGCTCACCAAGGCAGCGATGCCGTTGCTGCGCGCCTCGAACGACGGGCACGTCGTCAACATCACGTCCGTCGCCGGCGTCCGCCCCGTCGGTTCGTCGATCGCGTACTCCATGACCAAGGCGGCTCTCAACCAGATGACGAAGCTGATGGCGAAGAGCCACGGCCCGGTGCGCTTCAACGCGGTGGCCCCCGGGCTGGTCGAGACACCGTGGACTGCCGACTGGAAGACGCAGCACGCCGGCATCGCGGCAATCAACCCCATCAAGCGTTCGGCAACGCCGGATGACTGTGCGGAGGCCGTGCTCGCGCTCGTGCGCAACAAGTACGTCACCGGCGAGATCTTCGTCGTCGACGGTGGTCTCACCCAGGTCAGCTGATCACGTGATCGTCCATCTGATTGACGGCACGTACGAGCTGTACCGCCAGCACTTCGGCCAGGCAGTGCGCCACCGCACGCCACCGCCGTTGTCTGCGACTCGTGGCGTCGTCACGTCCACCCTGCAACTGCTGTCCGGCGGTGCGACGCACGTCGCGGTGTCGATGGACCACGTCATCGAGAGTTTCCGAAACGACCTGTACGACGGGTACAAGACCAGTGAGGGAATGGAGCCCGAGATTCTCGAGCAGATTCCTGTCGTGGCCGATGCTCTCGAGGCGCTCGGCGTGCCTGTGTGGCGAATGATGAAGTACGAGGCCGACGACGGACTGGCTGCGGCGGCGGCGATTGCGGCAGCGGACAAGCGTGTTGTGCAGGTGCAGATCCTCAGTCCCGACAAGGACCTCGGCCAGTGTGTCTCGGGAAACCGCGTCGTGCAGTACGACCGACGCAACGACGCGATCATCAACGAAGATGCCGTGCGCGAGAAGTTCGGCGTGGGGCCGGGGAGCATCGCCGACTGGCTCGGGCTCGTCGGCGACACGGCCGACGGCTTCCCCGGTCTTCCCGGCTGGGGCGCGAAGAGCGCGTCGAGTGTTCTCGCCGTGTACGGGTCCATCGACAAAATCCCTGACGACGACGCGCAGTGGGCGGCGGACGGGGTGACCGTGCGCGGTGCCGCAAAACTTGCTGCGACGCTGCGCGACAACAGGGCGGATGCACAGTTGTTCAAGACGATTGCCACTGTGGTGCGCGACGTGAGTGACGATGTGGCCCTCGGCACCGTCGATGACTGGGAGTGGCGCGGCGCCGGCCGCGGTCTCGACAAGGTGGCCACGCAACTCGGCATGACGGACCTGGTGGAGCGCGTCGAACGGGCGATGGTGGGCCGTTAGGCAGAAAGCCGGTGCGCACTGTGGCAACGGCCAGGCGATCTGCAGCACACAAGTGGTTCCGCTGAAGGCTGCTTCCTTCCGGACCTGACCTGATTCACGGGCACCCGTCGCACAGGACCCGACCGTCACCACAACACGCACCGGCGTGCCGTTCGGACGGACGAAATAACGATACAAGGCGGATAGCCTGCTTCACTCGTGGAGGCCGCAAGGTCGCCACCACCTGGAAGGGTGCGAGAGCGGCCGAATCGGCACGCTTGGAAAGCGTGTGAAGTGAAAGCTTCCGTGGGTTCGAATCCCACCCCTTCCGCCATATGGAGAATGTCGACGCCATGCGCATCGCTCTGGACGAGGCCCGCGCCGCGCTCGCGCACGGTGATGTTCCGGTCGGCGCGGTCGTCGTGCGCGACGGTCAGGTGATAGCCCGCCGTCACAACGAACGCGAACTGACGAACGACCCCACTGCGCATGCCGAGGTTCTCGCGCTTCGTGATGCAGCTGCTGCGCTCGGCACATGGCGTCTTGACGACTGCACGCTCGTCGTCACCCTGGAGCCATGTCTCATGTGCGCGGGTGCGCTCCTGTCGTCACGAATCGGCACCCTCGTCTACGGCGCCGCGGACCTGAAGGCCGGTGCAACGGCGAGTCTGTACAGCGTCGTCACCGATCCCCGCCTGAACCACAACCCGCCCACGTTTCACGGCGTGCTGGCAGCGGAATGCTCCGCTTTGCTCACTGATTTCTTCGCCGGCAAGCGCGCGTAGACGGGTACCGCCGATTGGCGGGACGGATCTCCGCCGATAGCGTTTGATGACGGAAGGGTGCCAGAGCGGCCGAATGGGACGGTCTCGAAAACCGTTGTGGGTGCAAGCTCACCGTGGGTTCAAATCCCACCTCTTCCGCCATTCGACCCGGCTCCGGCCGGGTCGTTTGCATTAGCGGCGCCTGAACACCTGCGGTGGAACTTTCTTTTCCCAGCCGCGCGGCATCAACGGCGCGCCGAAGTCACGGAGTGCAACCAGAACAGGACGGATCTCACGGCCACGTTCGGTGAACGCGTACGACACTCCGTTGTCGTCCTCCGAACGTTCGAGAATCCCCTCCGCGACGAGTGACTTGAGCCGGTTGCTCAACAAGGTGGGCGGGATGCCCTGCAGATTCGTTCTCAGCTCGGAAAACCGGCGCGGGCCGAAGAGCGACACGTCCCTCAGGATCAGCAAAGTCCAACGATCCCCCACAAGATCGAGGGCGCGCGCGATGGGGCAGAACATGTCGTATGACTTCCGGTCAGTTGCCCGGTCGGTCTCGGTTCGTTTCCCCATGGTGTTTACATAGTACAGTTTTTGTACTCAGGGGGAAATCATGAACGAAACATCTGTCGCGACCCGGTCGCACAATCCGTGGGCCACTTTCGCGGTCTGTGCAATCGCCAGCTACAT
>JBEGJV010000096.1:0-6250 GCA_041184385.1 Actinomycetota bacterium | reverse complement strand
TGCCATCGGTGTCGCCGAGGTCATGAACTACCCGGCCGTCATCAACGGTGACCCGATGTTCCGTGACATCATCGCGACAGCGGGCTGGCGCCGGGTCGATGGCCATGCGCCGGGCCTGCGAGGCAACCAACTGGATGCGTACATCGCGGCCGGTGTGGAGAGCGACCACGAGACGTTCACGCCGGAGGAGGCACACGAGAAGCGCCAGAAGGGCATGTGGGTGTTCCTGCGCCAGGGGTCCGTGTGCCAGGACCTGGTGGAACTGCTGCCGTCGGTGGTGAAGCACGGCCCGATGGGGTCGTCGTTCTGTACCGACGACCGCGAGCCCGACTTGCTGCGCGACGAGGGCCACCTGAACCACTGCATCCGTCTCGCCGTGGGCGCCGGCCAGGACGTGATCGACGCGTTCAGCACCGCCAGCTACTTCCCGGCGATGTACCACAACTTCTTCCACCTCGGTCAGCTCGGGCCCGGTTACCAGGCCGACGTCGTGGTGTTCGACTCGCTCGAGGGCTTCGTGCCGAGGATGGTCCTGCAGAAGGGCCGTCTCGTCGCGCGCGAAGGGAGGATCCTCGATGGTGTGGTGCCGCAGACGTCACCACCGAAGTCTCTGTACAACCGTGTCAACCTGCACCATGTACCGACGGCCGCTGAACTCACCATCGAGCCGCCGGCGAACGGGATGGCGAACGTGATCGGTGTGAGGTCGGGGACGGTGCGCACCACCGCACTGCAGCTCGACGTGACCGACCCCGCGAACGACATCGCGCGCATCGCCGTGGTGGAGCGTCACAAGGCCACGGGCCGCATCGGCCTCGGGTACGTCTCCGGTTACGGCATGAAGCGCGGCGCGATTGCCTCCACCGTGGCGCACGACGCACACAACATCATGGTGGTGGGCTCGCGTGATGCGTCCGGCCCGTCGGACATGTCCGTGGCCATCGCTCGCGTCGCGGAGATCGGCGGAGGCCAGGTCGTGGTCGTTGACGGCAAGGTGGTGGCCGAGATGGCGCTACCTGTGTGCGGGCTGATCAGCGACCAGCCGCTCGAGGTCGTGGCCGGCCAGGTGGACAAGGTGGTGGAGGCGGCGCACGAAATCGGCATCACGCTCGATGCGCCGTTCATGTCGCTGTCGTTCCTCGGGCTGTCGGTCATCCCCGACCTGCGGATCACCGATCTCGGTCTGATCGACGTGAACAAGTTCGCACCGATCCCGGTGGCGCTGTAGCCGTTTACATCTCACGGCGCCGGCTGGGGCGCCTCCGTGCGGGTCAGCGCTCTTCGCGCTCGTACGGCACACCGAGCGACGCCGGTGCACCGATGCGCTTGTGCGCGAACCTGGTCGACACGAGGACCAGGACGATGATCGTCATCACGAACGGGATGGCATCGAGCAGGTCACCCGGGATGCCGACACTGCGCGACTTCAGCTGGATGCCGAGTGCCTGCAGGGCACCGAACAGGTACGCCCCGAGGAGCGTGAGATCGGGCCGCCAGAACCCGAAGATCACGAGAGCAATCGCGATCCAGCCGGCACCCTTGGTCATGCCGTCGACCCACGTGGGCACGATTGCGAGGCTGTAGAACGCACCGCCGAGACCGGCGAGCGAGCCACCGAGCATGGTGTGCAGGTAGCGGTACTTCACCACGCTGATGCCGATGGCATCCGCGGTCTGCGGTGACTCACCGACAGCGCGCAGCTGCAGACCGATCTTCGTGCGGAACAGGTACCACGTCGCCACCGCGCACATCACCCAGGACACGTACGTGAGGATCGTGTGGTTGAACAGGAGCGGTCCGGCGATCGGTGTGTCCGCCATGCCGAGCACGTCGAGCTTCCGGATGGGGCGGTCCACCTGGCGCTCCGCGACGTGCCACACGTTCGCGAGGTAGCTGGACAGACCGACCGCTCCGGCGAAGATGGTGATGGACAGGCCTGCGACGGTTTGGTTGGCCTTCAGCGTGACGCACAGGAACGCATGGACCGCCGCAACGAGCGATGCAGCGAACATCGCAACGAGCAACGAGCCGAGAACGGTGAACCACGCCGGTCCCTCGATGTGCTGCGACGACCATGCGGCCGACACACCACCGACCAGCATCATCCCTTCGACACCGAGGTTCAGCACACCGCTCCGTTCGGTGAACACACCACCGAGTGCGGCGAAGAACAACGGCGTTCCGTAGAAGATGGCCTGCGCGGCGATGATGATGAGGAGGTTGCTGTTCATGCCGTCACCGCCGATGCGTTGGACCGGATCCTGTACTTGGTGAGGATCTCACCGGCAACCGCGCAGAAGAGGATCAGCCCCTGCAGTGTGCCGACGAGGCCGCTCGGGAAGTCCGGTCCCTGGAGCGAGTAACCGGCGTTCGTGAGCCCGCCGAGAAGGACCGCCACGAACAGCGCACCGATCGGGTTCAGTCGGGCGAGTGCTGCAACAACAATCCCTGTGTACCCGAATCCGTTCAGCTGCAGACCCTTTGCATCGAGGTAGTGGGCGAAGTCCCCCACCTGGCTTGCCCCACCTGCACCGGCCAGTGCCCCGGACATCGCCGTGACGGCGATGATCGTCCACTTGGTGCGGATCCCCACGTAGCGCGCCGCGCGGGGGGAGTCGGCGATGACCTCAACCTCGAAGCCGAGCCTGCTGCGCTTGTAGATGACCCACAACACGAAGGCGAAGAGAGCCGCAAGGACGAGACCGAACGGGATGGAGATGCCGAGAACGTCGTATGCCGGCCAGAAGTCTCGCTTCTCGAGCGGCTTGCCCGACGGGAAGCCGAAAGACCGGGGGTCACGCCAGTACGACGTGGAGTTGAAGATGAGGTAGTTGAGCAGGATGCCGGCCAGGTAGTTCATCATGAGCGAGGTGATGATCTCGCTGGTGTTGAACTGGGCCCTGAGCATCCCCACGAACCCGGCGTACATTGCCCCGAACAACATGCCCGCGAGAACCATGACGACGATGGTCACGCCGACAGGTGCAGTCCCACCCATCTGCAGCCCGACGAGTGATGCACCGACGGCACCCATGTAGAGCTGGCCCTCGCCACCGATGTTGATGACGCCGAGACGGAAGGCAGCTGCCGCGCAGAGACCGGTGAAGGCGAGCGGTGTCGCCGTGCGGAGCGTGCCGGTGAGTGCGCGCTCGGAGAGGAAGCCGCGGTCCAGCATGCGCCAGTACACGTCGATGGGGTTCTTGCCGGTGGCGAGGAGAACGAGTGCACCGACAACCAATGCCCCGAGAAGGGACACCAGGGGGATGGCCCAGTTCAGTTGCTTCGGCTGGTGGAGCCGACGTTCGAGACGGACGGGCGATTTCATTGCGCGTTCTCCAGTGTGGCCCCGCCCATGAGCATGCCGATCTGCTCACGGCTTGCGTTCGCCGCGGGGATGTCCGCAACGATCCGGCCCTCGTACATCACGGTGATGCGGTCGGCGAGGGACATGATCTCCTCTAGGTCCTCGCTGATCAGCAGGATTCCGACACCGGCGTCCGCCGCCTCGACGAGACGGTTCCTCACCGTCTCGATCGCACCGACGTCGAGCCCGCGGGTGGGGGATGCGGCGACGAGAACGAGAGGGTTCGTGGAGAACTCCCGCGAGAGCAGGACCTTCTGCACGTTCCCGCCGGAGAGAAGCCGGACAGGGGTCGCGGTGTCCGGTGTCTTCACGTCGTAGCGGGTGACGAGCTCGGTGGCCTGCTCGGTCATGGCGTTCCTGCGCAGCATGCCGAACCGCGACAGCAGTGGCGTGCGGTACGTCTTGAGTGCCATGTTGTCCTCGACGGACATCCCGGCCGCGAGTCCGGTGTGCAGTCTGTCCTCGGGCACATGCGCCAGGCCGCCCGCAATGGCTGCGCGCGCCTTGCCGTTCGGGAGTGTGTTCCCGCCGACGGAAACAGAACCGTCGGTGGCGGGGCGCATCCCCGCGATGACCTCGGCGAGTTCGCGCTGTCCGTTGCCCGCGACACCGGCGACGCCGACAATCTCGCCCCGTCCGACGGTGATGTTCACGTTGTGGAGCGCCTGGCGACCACGGTCGTCATTGCCGTTCACACCCTGCACCGAGAGAACCACATCGCGCGGGTTGCCCGGCCTGCCGCGCACCACCCGGTTGAACTCGACACTGCGGCCGACCATCATGCTGGCGAGTTCGCGGGCCGAGGTCGATTTCGTCTCCACTGTGCCGACCGTTCTCCCGCCCCGAAGGACAGTGATCCGGTCGGAGACGCTCATCACCTCGTCGAGTTTGTGGGAGATGAAGATGACGGTTCGTCCCTCCGCCGTCATCGTGCGGAGTGTGCGGAACAGTGCCTCTGCCTCGATGGGTGTGAGAACGGCCGTGGGTTCGTCGAGGATGAGAACCTGTGCCCCGCGGTGGAGAACCTTCAGGATCTCCACGCGCTGCTGCTCGCCCACGCTGAGTTGCCAGATGCGTGCGGCCGGGTCGACGGCCATGTCGAATCGCAGTGCGAGTTCTGCCACCTGCTTGTTCACGTCCCCCGCATTGATGGTGAACGGGGTCTGCGGGTTGCCGAGCACGACGTTCTCGGCAACCGTGAACGGCTGGACGAGACGGAAATGCTGGTGCACCATGCCGATACCGGCGTCAAGCGCGGCTTTCGGCGACGCGAAGCTGACCGGAACGCCATCGAGCTCGATCGTTCCCTCGTCAGGCCGGTAGAGACCGGTGAGGATGTTCGACAGGGTGGACTTGCCGGCACCGTTCTCGCCGAGAAGGGCGTGGACCTCGCCCTTGCGCACATCGAATTCCACACCGTCATTGGCGACGACACCCGGGAATCGCTTGACCACTCCGGTCATGTGCACAGCGGTGTTTGTCATCGTCGCCCCCTCGTGCCCACCGTTGTCGGCACGCCAGATAACGCTAGTGGAAAGGGTTTGCGGCAAAGCAAAAGGGGCGGGCCATCGGCCCGCCCCTTCCCCGGACATGTCCGGGACTGCTCTGTGAGATCAGCTGGCCGGGATCTCGCCGTCGACGCCTTCGACGAAGTACATCATGCCCATGAGCTCGTCATAGGTGTGCTGCTTGCCTGCGGCGAGCTGCTCCTTGCCGCTCTGGTCCTTCAGCGGTCCGGTGAACTCGCTGCCGGGCTTGGCTGCGAGTTCTGCCTTGCGGGCCTCGATGGCCGTGCGCGACTCTTCCGAGACCGAGGTGCCGAAGTCAGCGAGGCTGAGGAAACCGTCGGCAAGGTTGCCGTAGTAGTTGCCTGCGACCCACTTGCCGTCGAGCACGTGCTGGATGCGCTGGGTCTCGTAGACGTCCCAGTGGTACACCGTTGCGGTCAGCCACACATCTTCGTAGCCGGCGCTCTGGTTGCGGTTGTAGCCGGCCCACGGGATGCCCGCGGCCTTTGCTGCGTCACCGGTGGACGGCGAGTCGATGCCCTTCTGGCCGATTGCGTCAACGCCACCGGCGATCAGTGCCTCGGCTGCCTTGCGCTCTGCCGGCGGGTCGAACCAGCTGTTCACCCACACGACCTTGACGGTTGCGTCGGGGTTCGCTGCACGTGCACCGAGTGTCCAGGCGTTGATGCCGCGGATGACCTCGGGGATCGGGAACGATGCGAGGTAACCGAGCTTGCCGGTCTTCGATGCAGCACCGGCTGCCATGCCTGCGAGGTAGTCAGTGTCCTCGGCGCCGCCGTAGAACTGCGACAGGTTCGCACCGCTCTTGTAACCGGTTGCGAACTCGAAGCAGACGTCCGGGTGCTTCTCGGCTGCTGCGACGAATGCGTCCTGGAAACCGAACGAGGTACCGAAAATAACGGTGTTGCCGTCAGCAATAAGGTCCTCGATGACCTGGCCGACCTGCTCGCCTTCCGGCACGTTCTCCTTGTAGGTGGTGACGACCTTGTCGCCGAAAGCCTCCTGGACCTTCACGCGTGCTTCGTCGTGTGCCTGTGACCAGCCACCGTCGTTGTGCGGACCGACATAGATCCATGCGGCCTTGAGTGCGCCGCCGTCCTTCGGTGCACAGTCGACCGGAGCCGCTGCTGCATCCCACGGGGTGAAGTTCTGCAGTGCCGAATCGCCACCGCCCTCTCCGCCGCTGCCGCTCGAGGCGACCGTTGTGTCCGTGCTTGCGTCGTCGCCACCACATGCGGTGACGCCCAACCCGAGCGCGAGGACTGCCAGTGCGGCAAGCCCCTTCTTGTACTTACGCTGATTCATGAAATACGTCCCTCCGCATTGGTGAGTGAATCGGAAAACACAGTAGTTCGCC
>JBEGJV010000095.1:0-6782 GCA_041184385.1 Actinomycetota bacterium | reverse complement strand
AAACTCGCCGTCACGCTGAACCTCGACGCGTGCCTTGCGGCAGGGCCGGGAACCGACGCCCGACCGGCATCCGGGACGGGTTTCAACCTATACATCGAGACATACGACGCCGACGGGAACGAATCGGGGGAGAACATCCGGGTGCTCGTGCCCTGACCGTCGGATGGGTGTTGACTGGGTGCGTGCGTGCACCCGTCAGAGCCATCCTCTCGATGACTGTGACCGTGGCATCCCTGTCGCTCCATGGTCTGCCGGCGTCGGCAAGTTCGAACCCTTCGCATGTGCAAACGATCTCGGTCGACACCGGGTTCCGTGTGAAGCGCGACGGGTTCTCGTTCGCCAACTGGTCCGGTCTCTCAACTGGTCCGGTCTCTCGAAGTCCACCGCGCTGTCGACCAAGCACATGTTCCAGTTGCTGAACGAAGCCGGGCGTTGCGTAGACGACGGCACCAACCCGACGTGCACCCTCCGCAACGGCTACGTGGTCGACCTTGCGCACCTCAACGAGCATCTCTCGCAGGGCCGCTGCGAGGGCATGGCCGTGCTCGCCGCGCGCATCTTCCTGCACAAGACACGGCTGACCCATGTGTCGACCCGCGCCGACACGACATACGACCTAACGGTGAACGAGTCGGCCGATGAGATCGCGTACTGGTGGGCGACGCAGCTCGCACCGAACCTCCAGCAGGTGTCCGCCGCCCACCGCGCAGAGTCCGTCCATGTACTTGCACATGAGGTCCTCGGGCGCATGCGCAACAAGGTGATGCTGACGATCGGTTTGTACACGAAGGACATGGCGCACGCGGTGCTCGCGATCAGGGGTGTGCAGCGCGGCAATGTCACGACGTTCACCGTGTACGACCCGAACTTCCCGGGCCAGACCCGTGCGCTCGTGCTCGACCACAACAAGGACACCTGGACGTACCGCAACGCCCAGAGCCCCGACGGCCGCTTGGTGACGCTGTCCGGCAAGGGTGCCGGTGGCCTCGACTACGTGCCGATCTCGATGCGCTCGACACGCTCCCAGTGGGAGTTCCTCGGCGGTTTCTGAGCCCCGGCGCGTCGGACAGCGCGCGGGTCCGCCCGAACTAGAACCCTGATTGGGCTTCGTCCTAGTGTGACGGCATGGATTTTGCCTACCCGCCCGAAGCCGACGTCTACCGCACGAAGGTCCGCTCCTTCCTCGATGCCAACCTGCCGAAGGGCTGGAAGGGAATCGGCGCGCTGAACCACGCCGATGCTGCCGCCTTCACCGAGGAGTGGCGCAAGAAGCTGTACGAGAACGACATGCTCGCCATCACGTGGCCGAAGGAGTACGGCGGACAGGGTCTCGGCCACATCGAGGCGCTCGTGCAGGCGGAGGAGTTCGCGAAGGCGGGTGCTCCCGCCGGCGGACCGAACGACGGTTTCGGCATCGGCATGCTCGGCAACACACTGATCCAGGTGGGCACCGACGAGCAGCGCCGTCACTACCTGCCGCGCGTGCTCAACGGCGAGGACCGTTGGTGCCAGGGCTACTCCGAGCCGGCAGCCGGCTCCGACCTCGGCAACCTCGGTTGCCGTGCAGTCCTCGACGGTGACGAGTGGGTCATCAACGGCCAGAAGATCTGGACGTCGGCCGGTCACCTCGCCAACCACATCTTCGTTCTCGCCCGCACCAACGTGGACGAGGTCAAGCACCGCGGCATCACGTTCCTGCTGGTCGACATGCGCCAGCCCGGCGTGGAAGTGCGCCCCATCAAGATGATGTCGGGCGACTCCGAGTTCAACGAGGTGTATTTCACCGACGCGCGTTGCCCGAAGGAGAACGTCGTCGGCGAGGTCAACGGTGGCTGGATGGTCGCCATGACCCTGCTCGGCAACGAGCGCGGCGCAGGTGCTGCGGTCAACTCCATCTCGTTCCGCGGTGAGCTCGACAAGCTGACGACGCTCGCGAAGCAGAAGGGCCTGACGAGCGACCCGCACATCCGCCAGCGTCTCGCCCAGGCGCACACCAAGGTGGAGATCATGCGCTTCCTCGGCTACCGCGTGCTGACCGCGTTCATGAACGGCCACAAGCCCGGATCCGACGCATCAATCGGCAAGCTGTGGTGGTCCGAGTACCACAAGGAAGTCACCGAGCTCGCCGTCGACATCCTCGGCGCCGATGCACTCGTTCCGGTGGGCCAGACACCGCAGACCGCATTCACCACCGACTCTGTCGGTTCGCCGAACGACTCGGCCAACTGGGTGGGCGTGTTCCTGAACGCGCGCGCCGGCACGATCTACGCGGGCACCAGCCAGGTGCAGCGCGGCATCGTGGGCGAGCAGGTGCTCGGTCTCCCGAAGGAGCCCCGTTCCGACGGCGGACCCTGGAAGACCATCCCCGGCCACGGCTGATCGCGAACGGAGAATCGCGCGGCATCCCGGACGGGTGCCGCGCTTTTCTTTTTCCCGTTGTCAGCCGAGACGCGTCGCGATCTCCGCGTACAGCGGGATGCCGATGACCAGGTTGAACGGGAAGGTGAGCCCGAGCGCGGCACCGAGCGAGTACCCGACATCCGCCTCGGGCAGACCGACACGAACCGCTGCCGGTGCGGCGATGTAGCTGGCACTCGCCGCCATCGTCGCGAGAACGGTCGCGCCGCCGACTGAGAGACCGGCGAGTGTTCCCGCGACCGCACCGATCGTTCCGAAGAGCACCGGCATGCCGATGGCCGCGACAACGAGGCGCATCCCCGACTTGCGGATCTCCGCCATGCGCTGGCCGGCGAGGGTGCCGAGGTCGAGAAGGAAGAAGCAGAGGAAACCGGTGAAGAGGTCGACGAAGAACGGTTCGACCTTCACGATCGATTCGCCGGGGGAGACCGCACCGATCACGAGGCCGCCGAGAAGGAGAACGACGCTCTTGCCGGTGACCACCTCGTGCAAGGCGGACTTCAGCGAGCGCCCACCCATGGCGCGACCGGCGATGACGAGGGCGATGATGATTCCGGGAATCTCGAGAACGGCGACGAGTGCCGGCATGAAACCCTCACTGAGTGTTCCGGCGGATTTCGCGAAGGATTCCGCCGCGGTGAAGGTGACGGCCGAGACCGAGCCGTAGTGCGCCGCGATCGAGGCGGCATTCGCAGTGTCGAGTCGCAACCACCTCTTTGCCACGACGTACGCGACACACGGAGTGAGGACACCGAGCACGAGGGTGGCGCCGAACGGGCCCACCAGGTCGCCGATGTCCGCCTCGCGGATGCGCAGTCCGCCCTTCAGGCCGATCGCGAACAGCAGGTAGGAGCTGAGGAAGCTCGTCACCTGCTCCGGGAACCGGAGGTCGCTGCGCATCAGCGCGGCGAGCACGCCGAGGACAAAGGCAAGGACGGCCGGCGAGCCGAGGTTCAGGGTGACGAGATCCCATGTGGACATGGCCGCCACCATACCTGCTTTTGATAGCATGATACAAATGTCATGTAATAGGAACCATGTCACTCAAACCATGAAATCTGGCAGAATATGACCGTGGCGACAACGAAAAAGCCCCAGAAGCGCACAGACGAGCCGGGCTGGACCTTCCTCACCAACCATGGCCACGTCCTGGTCTGCATCGCGCAGAACCCGGACATCCGCATCACCGAGATCGCGGACCTCGTGGGCATCGGGGAGCGCGCGGCACACCGCATCATCAGCGACCTGGCGGCCGGTGGGTACGTGATCGTCACGAAGGACGGTCGCCGCAACCTCTATTCAGTCGATTTCTCCCGTCACCTGCGTCATCCGCTGGAGTCGGACCACACGATCGGCGAGATCTTCAAGGCTCTCGCACGGATGCGCCGCACGAGCTGACTCACGGGCGCAGGTCGGCGCCCACCGTCAACGTCAGGACCAACCGCCCGAGAAGCTGACGAACTGTCCGGTGGTGAACGTGAACGAGCCGTCGATGAAGTTCGCGCAGAACGACGCGAACTCCTCGATGCTGCCGAGTTTCTTCATCGGCACCTGTGCCTCCACGCGGGCACGGGACTCGGCATCCTTCACACCGCTCGCATCGAGGAAGCCGGGGAAGTCCATGAAGTTCGTGCCGACGGCGTTCACCTGCACGCCGCTGCCCGCGACCTCCGCCGCGACGTTCTTCACGAGGTGGTTCGCAGCCGCGCGTGCCGTCGAGTACAGCGGGGCACCCGGTGTCACCCGTGCGCCCGATGCGCTCGTCTGCACGAGCACCTGGCCACTGCCGCGCTCCACCATCACGGGAACGATGGCGCGCAGGAAGTGGTAGGGCACCTCGATGCACCCCTTCATGACCTTCTGCAGGTCCTCCACCTTCGAGTTCACGAAGCGGCCGGTCACGATGATGCCCGTTGCCGTCGTCGCTGAATCGAGTCGTCCGAACTCGGAGAGAGCCGCGTCGACGAGCTTCTTCGAGTCGCCTGCCTCGAGCAGATGGTTCGTCCCGGTCACGTCGACCGCGCGCGCACCGAGTGCAGTCACCTCGTCCACGAGTCCGGGCTGGGCGTCACCGAGAACGAGGTCGTACCCACGTCGTGCCATCTCCAGGGCGATCGCGGGGCCGGAGTAACTGTTCGCCTCGCCGACGATGGCGACCTTGCGTGTGTCTGACATGGGATTCTCCTTGTGGTCTCAGAAAGAAAGTACGTGGCCGACTGCCGGGTCGATTGATCCGGACACAAGTTGGGCGTACACGTCGACGACTGCGTCCGCGCCGTGCGACTCCTGCACCGACATCCAGCGCCGCGCGTCGGAACTGAACGCGGACAATGCTGACTCCATCCGTTCGTAGAGGGCCTCGCGGCCCCATTCCTTGCCGCGCTTCACCAGCTGGCCGGGTGCGAAGAAGAACGCCGGGGTCGGGCCGTCGATGCCGTCGAGAGAGCCGGAGTCCTCCCAGTGCGTGGCACCCACGCGGCACGAGTGCTTCAACTGATCCCCGAAGCGTGAATGGATGCGGCGCAGGATCCCCGCGCTTCCCGCCATGTCGACGACCACCGAGGGCACCTGCTCGAGCGTTTCGATGTCGTCGTAGGCGACCACCTCGTCGTACAGGCCGGTGTTGCGGACGAACTCGATGTTCGATGGCGACGTGAGTCCGACCGACCTCGCCACGCCGTTCACCCGCACCTCATGGGCGAGCGCGAGAGACGTCTTCGACGATGCACTTGTGATGAGGACCTGCGCGGCGCCGAACATCGCGTTGTCGCGCAGGAAGTCCTCGCACAGGTGCGATGTGATGAAGAGGCCGCGCAGGAGCAGGTAGTAGCTCTCGTCCTCGTCGGAACGCGAGGGGTCCGCGGGGTCGAACTGCCTGTAGGCGGGTGCGTGCTTCTCACGGTGGGCGGCGTTGTCGAAGAATCCACCCGACTTCACGATGGCCTCGACCACGTGATGGTCCGCGACGGGATGGAACCCGAACCAGCGCGAGCCTTCCTCGATGCCGGGAACGGCCGACGACGTGACGACGCTGAATCCCATGGCCGGCAGGCGGCCCCACCCTGCTTCCGCCGGGAAGAAACCCCAGTAGTCAAGGAAGTCACCCGAGAGTGCGTACGAGATGTTGTTCGACGTGAGCGCGAACTTCTCGAGCCGCAGCACGACCGTGCCGGGCGCGGCCGACGTCGGGGCGACCGTCTCGACGAGTCGCGTCTTCGTGATGTCCGTCCTGTCGATCTCCAGATGCATGGCACCCCCCAGTCGTTGCCACAGTACCGATGCGTCCCGCCCACGGGTTCACCTGGGGGAAACAGGGTTCATTCTCCCCAGCCATGGAGAATCCGGTCTGTTTGGAGTAGGAATAGACGACAGCGCGAGCCCCTCTCGGGGCCGTACCTGACGGGGGCAACATGGTCGTCAAGAACGAATTCCACGGGAAGATCGGTCGTACTCACAAGGAGTCCGAGCCCTGGTTCGCGGTGCCGCCCCACCCGGGCGAGGACGCACCGAACGTGATTCTCATCCTCATGGACGACACGGGCTTCGCCCAGTTCGGTTGCTTCGGGTCCGACATCGACACACCGAACATCGACGCACTCGCCGCCAACGGTCTGCAGTTCACGAACTTCCACGTGACGCCGCTGTGCTCGCCGACGCGTGCCGCCCTGCTCACGGGACGCTCCAACCATGCGGTGGGCATGCGCTCGGTCTCGAACTTCATCACGGGTTTCCCCAACCAGTTGGGCCACATCTCGAACCATGCCGCGACGGTCGGCGAGGTTCTCGGCGGCGCCGGGTACGGCACGTTCGCGGTCGGCAAGTGGCACCTCGCACCGATGGAGCAGTGCTCGGCTGCAGGTCCGTTCGACCAGTGGCCGCTCGCTCGCGGGTTCAACCGCTTCTACGGTTTCCTCGACGGCGAGACCGACCAGTTCCACCCGGAACTCGTCGCGGACAACCATCCCGTCGACCCGCCGGGAACACCGGAGGACGGGTACCACGTCAGCGAGGACCTCATCGACAACGCACTGAGGATCATCGCGGACTACAAGGGCGTGCGCCCCGACCGTCCGTTCCTCGGGTACGTCGCGTTCGGGGCGACGCACGCTCCGCACCAGGCGCCGCCTGAGTACATGGCGAAGTACAAGGGCAAGTACGACGAAGGCTGGGACGTCATCCGCGAGCGCTGGTTCAGGAAGCAGATTGCGACGGGCGTCGTCCCCGCCGACACCGTTCTTGCGCCGCACAACCCCGGTGTGAAGCCTTGGGATGATCTGACCGACAACGAGAAGGCGCTCGCGTGCCGCATGCAGGAGGCGTTCGCGGCGTTCCTGGACCACACCGACAAGCAGATCGGCCGCCTG
>JBEGJV010000094.1:0-6601 GCA_041184385.1 Actinomycetota bacterium | reverse complement strand
CGGCCGATCCTTTCGCGAACGCGAAGAACGGCTGACATGCCCCGCCTCGGCCAGGTCGGCAAGGACCACGTCCATCCGTACGCGCGCGCCGTGTACTCGATGCTGTTCGGCGACCGTGATCCCGTCGCCGAACCGGGAACCGATGCGGGCACGCCCGGCAACTGGTGGACGGTGTTCGCACTCGTGCCCGATGCCTTCGACCACACGTCGGCCGGTTTCCAGTTCTACAGGTCGCCGGACCGCAAGCTCAGCCCCAAGCTGCGCGAACTGGGCCAGACCCGCGCCGGGTGGACGGTCGGCAGTCAGTTCGTCTTCAGTCAGCACTGCAAGGCCATGCGCGACGCCGGGTTCACCGAGGAACAGGTGAAGGCGATCCCTTCGTGGTCCGTCGCAGATTGCTGGAGCCCGGCCGAGCGCGCCGTGCTCGCGTACACCGACGCATTGGTTCTGCAGCACGGTCGCGTCGCCGACGGCGTGTTCGACGCGCTCCACCAACATCTCTCCGACGAGGAGATTCTCGAGTTCACATACATCACGGCCACATACGCGATGCACGCCACCATGAGCAGGGCACTCCGTCTCGAGTTCGACGACGTCGACGATCCGGTGGTGGAGAAGCCGGACTCGCGGGGGAACTTCACCGGTCTCGACGTGATGGCCGCAGCGGACACCGAAAACAATCAGTGACGCTCGTCGTCAGGTGAGCCTCACTGCGGGTCCGACTGGGGTCCGGCACGCCGGCCGTCAGTACGATTCAGGCGAGGACACAATCCGGAGGATGACGTCATGAGCCAGTCGGCAACACTCGAGACACCAGCAGACAGCAAGATCGAGCACTTTGACGTGCTCATCGTGGGTGCGGGCATCTCCGGCGTGGGGTCGGCCGTGCACATGCAGGAGCAGTGCCCGGAGCGCTCCTTCGTCATTCTCGAGAAGTTCGAGTCGTTCGGCGGCACGTGGCACATGCACAAGTACCCGGGCGTGCGCTCTGACAGTGACCTCTACACGTTCGGCTACCGCTTCAAGCCGTGGGTCGGCGCACCGATCGCCACGTCCGCAGAGATCAAGAAGTACATGGGCGAGGTCATCGAGGAGAACAACCTCGCACCGAAGATCCGCTACCGCCACCGCATCACGAACGCCAGCTGGTCCAGCAAGGACAACAGGTGGACGGTCGACGTCACCAGACTCGACACGAACCAGTCATTCAAGATGTCGTGCAACTTCCTCTACATGTGCCAGGGCTACTACAACCAGGACAAGGGCTACACGCCCGAGTGGCCAGGCATGGACACGTTCAAGGGCCAGATCGTGCACCCGATGGAATGGACCGAGGACATCACGTACGACGGCAAGAACGTCCTTGTCATCGGTTCCGGCGCCACCACAGCCACCGTGGTGCCCGAATTCGCGAAGACGGCAAAGCACGTCACCGTGCTGCAGCGCTCGCCCACGTACTTCATCCCCGGTCGCAACGTCGACGACCTGGCCGACACGTTGCGCCAGCTGGAGATCGACGAGAAGTGGATCCACGAGATCGTCCGCCGCAAGCGCCTGTTCGACGGGAAGGCCGTCACCGAGATGTCCTTCAACCAGCCGGAGGAACTGAAGACGTTCCTGCTCGAGGGCGTGAAGGCACTCCTGCCCGAGGACTACGACATGACCCACTTCACGCCCAAATACAGGCCGTGGCAGCAGCGCATCGCGTTCGTCCCCGACGGTGACCTCTTCGCGGGGATCAAGGCCGGCAAGGCCACGATGGTCACCGACGAGATCGAGACGTTCAACGAGACGGGCGTGCTCACGAAGGGCGGCGTGCAGATCGACGCCGACCTCATCGTGCCCGCCACCGGCTTCCATCTCAGCGTTCTCGGCGACATCCCCTTCAGTGTCGACGGCAAGCCGGTCAACTGGAACGACACCGTCACGTACCGGGGGATGATGTTCACAGGTGTGCCGAACCTGGCGTGGATCTTCGGGTATTTCCGGGCCAGCTGGACCCTCCGAGTCGACCTGATGGGTGACTTCATCGCGCGCATGTTCCGTCACATGGACGGAAAGGGTGCGAAGCGCGTGACACCGCGCCTGCGCGAGAAGGAGGACGCCGGCATGCCGGTGGGCGACTGGATCAAACCGGACAACTTCAACCCGAACTACCTGATGCGCAGCATCCACCTGATGCCGAAGTCGGGCAACAAGCCCGAGTGGATGCACGACCAGGACTACTGGTCGGAGAAGGACATCCTGCCGTCGGCCGACCTCGACGACGGTTGCCTCGTCTTCGAGTGATTCAGAGCGAGTAGACGCGTGCGGCGGTGCCGCGGAACATCGCGTCCTTCTCGTCCTCGCCGAAATCGGCGACCATCTTCTTCGCCGCGTTCCAGAACGTGCGGTAGGAGAGCGACAGCCGGTCCACGGGGAAGTTCGACTCGAACATGCACCGTTGCGGACCGAATGACTCGATGACGTGCAGGTAGTAACGCTTCTGTGCCGCGACCACCTCGTCGGACGTCGGCGGGCGCTCCGCCGTGTTCCACCCGAACCCGTTGTCCGGCATCGCGAGACCGCCGATCTTCGCGACGACGTTGGGGCACGCTGCGATGTCGAGGATGTCCCTCTTCCATTGTTCGAAGATCTCCTCGCGCTGCGATGCGTAGGGGCCGACGCCGAGCGGCGTCCCGAAGTGGTCGAACACCATCGTCGTCCCTGGCACCGCGCGAGCGAGCGAGACGAATTCCTGGTTCTGGTAGTGGTAGTGCCACGTGTCGTACGTGAGGCCGCGTTCACCCAGCCGGTGCACACCGCGCACGAAGTCGGGATCTTTGTACTTGTCCACCGCACCGCGGCCCGGGATGGAGAGGATCTCGGGGTGGTCGGCGCGCGAGAGTGCGTCGCGGATGCCCCGGAACATCCCGTTCGAGGCCGAGACATGGGCATCGAGCACCTCATCGAGGTTGTGGAGCGTGAGGTCGGCCTTTCCCACGAGTGCACGGATCGTCCGGCGCGGGTCACGAGCGTTTTCTTCCGCAATGAACCGTGTCTCACCAATGGGAGCAAGGTGGGGCGGTGCATCAGTGTCGTAGGTCGAACCACACTCCATGAAGACCGTGCACTCGATGTTGTGCCCGTCGTTCACGTCCGCCAGCAGGTCGTCGAGCATGTAGTTCAGGCCCGCACCCGCTCTCCAGAGGTGATGGTGCGGGTCGATGATGACGCGGTCGGGGTCCACGACATCCTCGATCACGAGGTCGAGCCACTCCTGTGTGCCGGCGATCGGTTCGTTCATTCGTGAAGTCTTAGCACCGGTTGGTGACGGGAACCGGTGTCGACGGCGGGCAAAATGGTGGAGTGACCCCGAGGCGCACACTCAACATCGTCGTGGCCGTGTGCACCGTCGTCACTGCCGTTCTCGTCTGGCAGGTGGTGGGCTGGGGTGCGCTCTCGCGCTTCGACGTGAGTGCGGCGCGCACGGCGCGCCGGCTGAAGCCGAACCGTGACCTGTTCGAGATCACCGTGATGCTCGGCCTGCGCGGAATCATCCTGACGGTCTGCCTTCCCCTCCTTGCGTGGCGGTCGTGGCGCGACCGCTCGTGGCATGCCATCGGCGGGTTCCTGCTCGTGTTGCTGTTCGAGACCGGGCTGGTCGGCGTGCTCAAGGTGGCAATCGGGAGGTCGTTCCCGTACCAAGGGGACATGGTCCTCGAGGCAGGGTTCCTGGCGTTCCCGTCCGGTCACGCAGGCAACGTCGTTGCCCTGTGGGGCTTCTGCGCGTGGTACTTCTCGAACCGCAATCCCGGCCTTCGTCCTGTTCTCTGGACACTCGTCGTGGTTTTCACCCTGACCGTCGGGGTCTCGTCGTGGTTGATCCGCACCCACTGGCCGACGGACCTCTTGGCCGGCTACGCGCTCGGTGCGTTGGCACTGGTGACGGTGGTGTCAGTGCTGCGTGCGGTTGACGTCAGTCGACAGGCCACCGAGCAGCCAGCTCGCGCAACTCTTCCCTGAAGTCGGGGTGGCCGATCTCCGCAAGCGCGACGGCGCGCTCTCGGATGGTGCGTCCGTGCATCTCCGCCACGCCGAACTCGGTGATGACAAGGTCCAACTGGTGGCGGGGGGTGCTGATGATGGAGCCTGCCGGGAACTGCGTGAGGATGCGGCTTGTCACCACACCGTTCACCGTCGACGTGGACGGGAGACAGACCATGCTGCGGCCGTCGGCGGTCAGGCCGGGGCCGCTCACGAAGTCCTCGTGCCCGCCGACACCGCTGAACTGGAGACCGTTGATCGTGTCGGCCGCCACCTGGCCGGAGAGGTCAATGGCCACGGCACCGTTGATGGTGACCATGCTGCGGTTCCGGCAGATCAACTCCGGTGAGTTCACCACGCGCACGGGGAGGAAACGCACCGCGTCGTTCTCGTGAAGCCACGTGTACAGCTCGGGGATTCCCGCGGCGAACGTGGTCGGCGAGAACCCGTCGAACGGTGAGTTCTTGCGGTTGGACACCTTGCCCGCCTGGTGAAGACGCATCAACCCCGTGGTGAACATCTCCGAGTGGATGCCGAGGTCACCGATCCCGCTCGCGGCGACCATCGAGGCGATCTGGTTCGGTATGCCCCCGATGCCGGTCTGCAGCGTGCAGCCATCGTGGATGAACTGCATCGCATGCCCTGCGATTGCCCGCTCGGCATCTGTGGGGGTTGCATCGGCGAGATTCAGCGGCTGGCGGTCGGTGTGGATGAGGATGTCGATCTCGTCGAGCGACAGGCTGTGGGAGTGCTCGGGTTCCAGCCCGAACGTGCGGGGGAAGTGCTCGCTCACCTCCACGACCAACAGACGGTCGGGGTCGGCCCCGGCACGGTGCAGTTCGTCGACGGACGCGCCGGCATGCAGTGACAGGCTCACGCGGCCGTCCACCGGCATGGCACCCGTGGTCGCCATGATGCGCGGGTTGTAGTGGCGCAGGATCGGCTCGAACCGGCGGAAGTCGGCGGGCACGAAGTCCACCGCCGCTCCCGCGTCGCGCAGGAACCGCTCGCCGGGCCCGAAGAATCCGCTGCGGTAGTGCACTCCCTTGCGCATGAACAACTGGTACAGGTCGGGCAGCAAGGCACCGAAGACCTCGAGCTGGTCGAAGTCATCACGTTCCCCGAGAGCGTGGAGGAAGCCGCCGGGAACCCCGGGGCCGAGCGGCACGGCAAGTGAATCGGTCGACCGCACCTGTGCGACTGCGTCGTGCATCTCGGTGAACATGGGGGCTCCTATCGGATGATCAGGTAGGTGACGGGGAGTGCTGTGCTGATTGTGGCAGCAACCCACAGGAGGATCTGGGAGGTGCGCCCCGATGCGTGTTCGCCCATGAGGTCGCGTGACCGCGAGAGAAGGACGATCAGCACGATGAGGGGCGGGGCCGCGATGCCGTTGAGGATCGCCGCGAAGTAGAGCGCGCGCACCGCGTTGATGCCGACGGCGGTCATTGCGAAACCACCCACCATCGACGCAACGATGACGAGATAGAACAACCGGGCCTGGCTGAGCTTCAGCCCGAGGCCCTCCCGCCACCCGAACGCCTCGGAGATGGCGTACGCCGTGGAGCCTGCGAGCACCGGCACCGCGAGCAGGCCTACGCCGACGATGCCCAGTGTGAAGAGGAGACCGGCCAGGTCGCCCGCGAAAGGCTTCAGTGCCTTTGCGGCCTCCTCCGCGGAGGTGATGGTGACGGAACCGTTCTTCCCGATCGTCGCGGCGGCCGTGACCATGATCGCGAACATCACGAGGACACCCGAACCCATGCCGAAGACGACGTCGCCGCGCATCGCGGCCATGTGGTCCCGAGTCGGGCTCGGTGTCCCGCCGTCTGCGGCGATCTCCTCGATCTCCTCGGCCCCCTGCCAGAAGAAGAGATACGGCGAGATCGTGGTGCCGAACAAGGCGATGATGGCCGCGATGGTGGACCTGTCCATGTGCAGGCGCGGCACGAAGGTGTGCGAGAGGACGGTCGCCCACGACACGTCGATGAAGAACAGAACGATCACGTACGAGGCAATGGAGAGGCACAACCAGCGGAGGAAGCGCGAGTACGTTCGGTAGGGGACGAAGACCTCGATCAGTGCCATCACGGCGGTGAACGCGAGGACGAGCACCACGTACGGGATGGGGACGATGAGCCTGGTCGCCGCGGCCATCGAACCTATGTCGGCCCCTATGTTGAACGTGTTGGCGATCGCCACGATGGAGACCGCCATCACGAGGACCCACCGCGGGAAGCGTGACTTGATGAGGGACGCGAGCCCGCGGCCGGTGACGAGGCCGAGACGCGCGGTCGATTCCTGCACTGCGGCCGCCAACGGCAGCGCGAACACCGTCGTCCACAGCAGCCCGAACCCGGATGCGGCCCCCACCTGTGAGTACGTGCCGATGCCGGAGGGGTCGTCGTCGGCCGCACCAGTGACGAGACCCGGACCGATGCGCCGGAAGTAGCCCGACCCGTGCAGCCGGTAGCGGTGGTGATGGTGCCTGTCGTCAGGTCCCCCACGCACGGTCATGCACTGATTCTTGCGCCATTCCCGTCCGATAGGTTGACCAAATGAGCAAACCCGACGT
>JBEGJV010000093.1:0-6842 GCA_041184385.1 Actinomycetota bacterium | reverse complement strand
CGCGGTGTGCGTCCGATCGGCGACTGGTCCATGTCGATGACCTTGTCGATGGCAGCGATGCCGTCGACGCGCTTGTGTTTGCCCGGTGCTTCCTTGCTCTTGTAGATCTGCTGCATCATGGCGGGAAGGAGGATGTCGCGGATGAGCGTGCTCTTGCCGCTGCCCGACACGCCGGTGACGGCCACGAAGCACCCGAGCGGGATCTCCACGTCGATCTCCCGCAGGTTGTGTTCCCTCGCGCCACGGATGACGATCTGATCGCCGGTCGGCTGGCGCCGCGACGACGGAACGGGGATTGTTCGCGCGCCGGTGATGTACGCGCCCGTCACGGAATTCTTTGCCTTGGCGATCCCCGGGACGAGACCGCTGTACACCACTTCGCCGCCGTGTTCCCCCGCCCCGGGGCCGATGTCCACGATCCAGTCGGATTCCTTGATGGTGTCCTCATCGTGCTCGACCACGATGACCGTGTTGCCCAGGTCACGCAGTCGGTGGAGGGTGTCGATGAGCCGTCTGTTGTCCCGCTGGTGCAACCCGATGCTCGGTTCGTCCAGCACGTACAGGGTGCCCACCAGGCCCGAGCCGATCTGGCTGGCGAGACGGATGCGCTGCGCCTCGCCGCCCGCCAGAGTCCCCGCGGAACGCGAGAGGGTGAGGTAGTCGAGACCCACGTCGAGCAGGAACCCGAGCCGCGCGTTGATCTCCTTGGTGATCCTCTCGGCGATCATCGCATCACGCTTTCCGAGTGTCAGACCCGCAAGGAAGGCGGCCGAGTCCCCGATTGACATGTCGCAGACTTCCGAGATGTTCTTGTCGTTGACGGTGACCGCGAGGGTGGACGGCTTCAGACGCGCACCGTTGCAGTCCGGACACGGGACCTCGCGCATGTAGGACTCGAACTGCTCGCGCGTCCAGTCGCTGTCAGCGTCCTCGTGGCGCCGTTTGATCCACGGGATGACACCCTCGTACTGGCTGCTGAACTGGCGCACCTTGCCGAAGCGGTTGCGGAATTTCACCACCATTGCGCCCTCACGGCCGTGGAGCACGAGTTTCTGCTGCTTGGCAGTGAGCTTGTTGAACGGTTTGTCGAGGTCGAGCCCCTCTTCCTCCGCCACGGCCTCGAGCATGCGCGTGAAGTACTGCGTGGCACTGCTGCGCCACGGGGCGATGGCGCCCTCGTTCAGGGACATCGACATGTCGGGAATGACGAGGTCGGCGTCGACCTCGTACTTCGTGCCGAGTCCGTCGCAGTGGGGGCACGCACCGAACGGGGAGTTGAACGAGAAGTTCCTGGGTGCGGGTTCGTCGAAGCTGTCCCCGCACTTGGGGCACGCCAGGTGCTGGCTGAAGGTGAGCACCTCGTTGTCCGCCTCGTCCTTCGCGATGAGTTCCACTTCGGCCACTCCCTCGGCGAGCTTCAGCGCGGTCTCCAGCGAATCTGTCAGGCGGCGCTCGATGTCGTCTCGGCGAACCAGACGGTCGACCACGATCTCGATCGAGTGCTGCTCGTACCGTGCGAGTTTCTTTCCGGCCTTCAGGAACTCGTTGATGTCGTGGATCTCACCGTCGATGCGCGCGCGCACGAACCCCTGGCCGGCGATGTCGGCCAGCAACGTGTCGTACTCACCCTTGCGGGCACGCACGACGGGTGCGAGCACCTGGAAGCGGGTCCCCTCCGGAAGGGCCATGATGCGGTCGACAATCTGCTGGGGTGTCTGGCGCTGCAGACGCGTGCCGTCGTTGGCGCAGTGCTGCACGCCGATTCGGGCATACAGCAGGCGCAGATAGTCATACACCTCCGTGATGGTGCCCACGGTCGAGCGCGGGTTCCGCGATGCCGACTTCTGGTCGATGGAGATCGCCGGGGAAAGGCCCTCGATGACGTCCACGTCGGGCTTGTCCATCTGGCCCAGGAACTGCCGGGCGTAGGAGGAAAGGCTCTCGACGTACCGACGCTGGCCCTCCGCGTAGATGGTGTCGAACGCGAGGCTGCTCTTGCCCGACCCCGACAGGCCGGTGAACACGATCAGTTGGTCGCGCGGCAGTTCGAGGCTGACGTTCTTCAGGTTGTGCTCTCGTGCACCACGAACGACGATTTTCTCTGCCACGGTGCGAGGCTACCGAAGGTTCATCGGGCGTCACGAAGTTCGCGACGCATCTCGTTGATCTCGTCCCTGAGACGGGCCGCGTACTCGAACTTCAGACCGGTCGCGGCTTCGTGCATCTCCTCCTCGAGGGTCTGGATGAGACGCGCGAGTTCCTGCTGCGGGAGCGACTTGATCTCGCGCTGCACCTTCTCGCGCTCGCGGTTCCGGCGCTGGCCCTTCCCCGGCAGGGCGGTGCCGTCATCAACACCGAGAACGGAGAGGATGTCGCCGACGGCCTTGCGGATCGTCTGTGGGTTGATGCCGTGCTCGGCGTTGTAGGCGATCTGCATCTCGCGGCGGCGCTTCGTCTCGTTGATGGCGCGCTCCATGGAAGGCGTCACCTTGTCGGCGTACATGACGACCTGGCCGGCCACGTTTCGTGCCGCGCGCCCGATCATCTGGATGAGGGAGGTCTCGCTGCGCAGGAACCCCTCCTTGTCGGCATCGAGGATGCACACCAGCGACACTTCCGGCAGGTCGAGCCCCTCTCGCAGCAGGTTGATGCCGACGAGCACGTCGAACTCGCCGAGGCGAAGGGACCGCAGGATCTCGATGCGCTGCATGGTGTCGATGTTGCTGTGCAGGTAGCGGACGCGAAGCCCCTGTTCCAGCAGGTACTCGGTGAGGTCCTCGGCCATCTTCTTCGTGAGGGTGGTGACAAGGATGCGCTCCTCGCGTTCGATGCGCTCCTGCACCATCGCGATGAGGTCGTCAATCTGACCCTTCGTGGGCCGCACCACGACCTCGGGGTCCACGAGCCCGGTGGGGCGCACGATCTGCTCCACGACGCGGGCACTGTGCTTCAGCTCGAAATCGGCGGGCGTTGCGGACATGAACACACCCTGGTTGATCCGCTCCATCGTTTCCTCGAACCGCAGCGGCCTGTTGTCCCGGGCGCTCGGCAGGCGGAAGCCGTGCTCGACGAGCGTGTCCTTGCGGCTGCGGTCACCCGCGTACTGCGCATGCAACTGCGGCACGGCGACGTGGCTCTCGTCGATGACCAACAGGTAGTCCTTCGGGAAGTAATCGAGAAGCGTGAACGGCGGTTCACCCGGCTGACGGCCGTCGATGTGCATGGAGTAGTTTTCGATGCCGTTGCAGTAGCCCATCTCCTGGATCATCTCCAGGTCGTACTGGGTGCGCATGCGCAGTCGCTGGGCCTCGAGGAGCTTCCCCTGCTTCTCGAACTCGGCCAGACGCACCTGCAGCTCGTGCTCGATGCCCACGACGGCCCTTCTCATCCGCTCGTCGCCGGCCACGTAGTGCGTGGCCGGGAACACGATGACCTCGGAGAACTCCCCGAGCTGCTCCCCCGTCAACGGGTCCACCGACGTGATGCGGTCGATGGTGTCGCCGAACATCTCGATGCGGATGACGGATTCCTCGTAGGCCGGGTGCACCTCCACCGTGTCGCCGCGCACGCGGAAGTTGCCGCGGCCGAGTGTCATGTCGTTGCGGTCGTACTGGAGATCCACCAGACGGCGCAGGATGCTGCGCTGGTCGTAGTCGACCCCCACGTGCAGTTCCAGCAACTGGCCCTTGTACTCCTCGGGGTCGCCCATTCCGTAGATGCACGACACGGAGGCAACGACGATGGTGTCGCGTCTGGTCAGCAACGCGGCGGTGGCGGAGTGGCGGAGACGGTCGATCTCGTCGTTGATCGACGAGTCCTTCTCGATGTAGGTGTCACTGGACGGGATGTACGCCTCGGGCTGGTAGTAGTCGTAGTAGCTGACGAAGAACTCGACACGGTTCCCCGGGAAGAACTCCTTCATCTCCTGCGCCAGCTGCGCAGCGAGGCTCTTGTTCGGGGCGAGGATCAGCGTGGGCTTCTGCACCGCCTCGATGGTCCAGGCGATGGTGGCCGACTTGCCGGAGCCGGTGATGCCGAGGAGAGTCTGGAAGCGCTCCCCGGCGCGGATGCCCTCGGCGAGCTGTGCGATGGCCTTCGGTTGGTCGCCTGCCGGCGCGAACTCGGAGACAACCTTGAAGTCGGGCACGTCGGAAGCGTACCGATGGGGTGCGGTTACTCGGTCTTCTCCGCGGGCGGGACCTGCTCACCCGCATCGGGCGCGGCGGGCGGAAGCGCGACCGCCCACTCCCACACGGCCGCCACCTGGTCCTCGAGAGCGGACATGTCGCCGGAGTTGTCGACAATCCTGTCGGCGATGGCAACACGCTTCTCGCGGCTCGTCTGGTTCGCGACGCGCGCACGCGCGTCGTCCTCCTTGAACCCGCGGAACTCCATGAGGCGCGACACGGCCACATCGACCGGAACGTCGACCACGATGACGCCGCAAAGTCCCTTGCGCGGGTTCTCGGCGAGCAGCGGAATGTCGAGAACGACCACGTTGTCCGTGGTGCGCTGCTCCTCGAGACGACGGTTCATCTCCTTCCCGACGGCGGGATGGACGATCTTGTTCAGGGCGGCGAGCTTGTCCTTGTCCGAGAATGCGATTCCCGCGAGGGCGACGCGGTCGAGCGAACCGTCCTCCCTGATGATCGAGTCGCCGAACTCCGCGGACAGTTCCTTCAGCAGCGGTTGACCGGGTTCCTGCAGTTCCTTGACGATCGCGTCCGCATCAATGATGACGGCGCCCCTCTGTGCGAGGAGCGCCGACACCGTTGACTTTCCGGATCCGATTCCGCCTGTCAGCCCGAGAAGGATCACAGGGGAACCTCGTCAGCCCGATCAGGCTTCGGGAGCGGCCTCTGCCGGTGCGCCCTCGGCACCCTCCGGCTGGCCGTATTCCTTGTAGTACTCGGCCCAGGCGGCCTCGCGCTCGGTGTCATCGCCACCGACCCAGTTGCCGTGCTCGTCGACCTCGAACTGGCCCTGGTACTCGGCGGCGAGCTCGCCACCTTCCGCGGCCTGCTTGATGGAGATCGAGATGCGGCGGCGGGCGAGGTCGAGATCGATGATCTTGACCCACAGCTCCTCACCGGGTGTGACGACCTGCTCCGGTGCGTCCACGTGGTGCGCGGACATCTCGGAGATGTGGACGAGACCCTCGATGCCGTCGCCCACCTGGACGAACGCACCGAACGGGACGAGCTTGGTGACGCGGCCGTAGACCAACTGGCCCACCTCGTGCGAGCCGGCAAACTCCTGCCAGGGGTCCTGCTGTGTCGCCTTCAGCGAGAGGCTGATGCGCTCGCGGCTCATGTCGACGTCGAGGACCTGGACGGTCACCTTGTCACCGACCTGGACGACCTGCGACGGGTGCTCGACGTGCTTCCAGGACAGCTCGCTGACGTGGATGAGACCATCCATGCCGCCGAGGTCCACGAACGCACCGAATGCCACGACAGAGGAGATGACACCTTCGCGCACCTCGCCGGACTTGAGGTTGTCGAGGAACATGTCGCGCTGTTCCTTCTGGTTCTCCTCGAGGAAGCCACGGCGGGACAGCACCACGTTGTTGCGGTTGCGGTCGAGCTCGATGATCTTCGCCTCGATGATCTTGCCCATGTAGGGCTGCAGGTCGCGCACGCGGCGCAGCTCGACGAGCGATGCGGGCAGGAAGCCACGGAGACCGATGTCGACGATGAGGCCGCCCTTGACGACCTCGATGACGGTTCCCTGGACGATGCCGTCCTCTTCCTTCTTCTTCTCGATCTCTCCCCACGCCTTCTCGTACTGGGCGCGCTTCTTGGAGAGGATGAGACGACCTTCCTTGTCCTCGAGGGTCACGACGAGGGCTTCGACTTCCTCACCGAGTGCGACGACGTCGTGCGGGTTCACGTCGTTCTTGATCGCGAGCTCGCGGACCGGGATGACGCCCTCCGTCTTGAAGCGAACGTCGAGGAGAACACCGTCCCGGTCGATCTTGACGACGGTGCCCTTCACGAGCTGGCCGTCCTTCAGGCTCACCATCGTGTCTTCGATCTCCTCGCCGAACGGGCGGCTGAGGTCACGGTCGGTGATCTGGCGGGGGGTGTAGTTGTTCTCTGCGTCGAACGTGCCGAATGCAGAGGAGAGAGTTGTGTCGGACAAGGAACTGGTCTTTCGGGATGGATAGGGATATCGATGGACGGGGGAACCCCCGGCCCTACCGTCGGAAGGGCGTGGCAGACGCTATCAGCAGAAATTCGGGAGTCTCCACGGACGGCGGGTCGGCGACGTACCGCCCCGGTTCCACCGAATAGATGTGGTCAACCGCCATGCCCACCTTCTCCATGAGGAGGCGCAGCTCGCGCGGCGTGTAGCAACCCGTCCACAGGTCGACCTCTGTCCCCCGACCCTGTTCGTTCTTCACCTCGGTCACCTCGTGGGAGACGCCCGTGTCCGCGTCGAAGGTGGCTCCATCGTGGTACTTCACGGCGAAGTTCGCCGTCATCAACCCGAACGCACCCTGGCAGAGACAGATCACCGCGTCGAACTCCGCGTCGAAGGTGAGGCTCCTCGCGTCCAAGCGCTCGAACGTTGCACCATCAACATCCGATGACCGTGCGATGTCGATGAACCTCTGGCTGATGTCGATGCCGTGCACCCTGATCCCGCGCGAGGCCAGTTCGTGTGCATGACGTCCCGGGCCGCACCCGACATCGAGGACGCGCATGCCCGGCCGCAGACCGAGCCACCCGACGACCGCGTCGACCTCCTGGCGTGTTCCCTTCGTGAACGAGTACCGCAGGTACGCCGCGCCGAGATGATCAGCGATCGGCTCGAACCAATGGTCGTGACCGGTCACG
>JBEGJV010000092.1:0-6771 GCA_041184385.1 Actinomycetota bacterium | reverse complement strand
GAAGGGGCACGTCACCACGGCCGGAAGCACGCTCTATGCCGACGGCCCCGCGGACGAGGTCTCCGACGCCGTCGTGCAGCGCCTGCAGGACGCCGGTGCGATCCTCGTCGGCCGCACGAACTCTCCGGAGTTCGGTGCAACCGCGACAACTGTGAACAAGGTCTTCGGCGCCACCCGCAACCCGTGGAACCCGGAGAAGTCGAGCGGCGGCTCGAGTGGCGGCAGCGCCGCCGCACTCGCCGCGGGACTCGTCCCGTTGGCCACCACGTCCGACGGCGGCGGCAGCGTCCGCGGCCCCGCAGCAGCCTGCGGACTCGTGGGCTACAAACCGTCGATGGGTGCGATCGGCCGCAACGTTCTCCCGCGGTGGATCGAATTCTCCACGCAGGGCACGAGCGGAACGAGCGTCGCCGACGTCCTGCTCGAGGCCTCGGTCACGCACGGCCCTGCTGCCGGTGACTTCCTCTCGCTCCCGAAGGGCAGCATCGACCTCACGCCGCGGATGCCGAGACGCGTCATTGCGTGCCGCACGTACCGCAGCGACGTCGACCAGGAGATCGAGGAGGCGTACGAGAACACACTCGACGCCATCGCGCGCAGCGGTGTCGAGGTCGTGCGGGCGAAGGCCCCCACCGACAACTCCACCGTGTGGTGGTGGTTCGTCATCTCGACCGCCGAGCTCACCCAGAGCCTGCGCGGCGTGCAGGACAGGTGGGGCGAGATGAGCGACTACGTGCAGGCACAGCTCGCCTTCGGGTCGAACGTGACAGCGGACCAGTACATCGAGGCCATGCGCAAGCGTCACGACGTCGGCGCCGCGTTCGACGAGATGCTCGGCGACGACAGCGTGATCGTCGTCCCCACGGCCAACTCACGCGCGTGGCCCGCGGAGGGACCGATGGCCACCAGCGCCGGCGCGGTGGCGGACGACTCCATGATCGCGCTCAACACCACCGACGCGAACTTCACCGGTCACCCTGCAGTCAGCGTGCCGATGGGCCTCGACAACCACGGCGTCCCGGTGGGAATGCAGATCACGGCACCGCGGTTCGGTGACGCCCTCGCTCTCGGGCTGGCCGCGCACATCGAGCGAATCCAGCCGTGGCAGAGGAACGCGACGGGTTACAGCGAGTTCCGCCCCGCATGAGCAGACGACGGTCGTTCGACCGTGACTACTACGCGAGGTTCTACGAGGACGACCCCGTCCACACGCGCACGAAGATCGCCCAGTTGGCGCAGGGCGTGCACTCGTTCGCGCAGTGGTGGGAACTCGACATTGCGTCCGTCCTCGACATCGGTGCCGGCCCGGGATACTGGCGTGACTGGTACGCCGAGAACCACCCCGGTGTCGAGTACCACTCCACGGACGTCAGCGGGCACGCGTGCGAGACGTACGGCCACGAGCAGCGCGACATCACGTCGTGGCGGCCGCGGCGCAGGTACGACCTCGTCGTGTGCCATGGGGTCCTCCACTACCTGGACCCCGCCGGCGCCTCGGCTGCGATCGAGAACATCGCAGCGGCGGCCAGGGGACTCCTTTACCTGGAGGCGCCGACGTCCCACGATCTCGACACGATCGTGGACGTGGAGACGACCGACATGAACGTGACACGCAGGTCCGCTGCGTGGTACCGCACGAGACTCGGTGCGCATTTCACCCAGATCGGTGCGGGCATGTGGGTCAGCAACAACGCGGGGCTGCCGCTGTACGACCTCGAACGGTCGCGCTGACGTCGCCGACCCGTCGCGGTCAGTCGAAGTCCGGGACGAGCGCCACCTTGCCCGCGATCTTGCGGTTCTGGAGGTCGCGCATGGCGTCCACGGCGCGTGACATGGGGTACGACACCGGTTCAACAGGGTGGAGCTTGCCCGCGACGATGTTCTGCATGACCTCCACCAGCATCGCCTGGTTCTCCGCCTGGTTCTGGCCCACCCATGCGCCCCAGTCCACACCGACGACGGTGCGGTTCGTGAGGAGCACGAAGTTCGCAGGCAGCCTGGGGATGCCGGCAACGAACCCGACCACCATGTACTGACCGTTCGCCTTCAGCGCGCGCAGGCACGGCTCGGCGAGGTCGCCACCCACCGGGTCGTACACGATGTCCACGCCACCGGCGATCTCGCGCACCTTCGCCTTCACGTCGTCGTTGATGACATCGACCGACGCGAACGCACCGCGGTCGAGACCCAACTGCCACTTCTCGGCAGACGAGGCACCCGCGATCACCTTCAGCCCGAGTGCCACACCCACGTCGACGGCAGCGAGACCGACACCACCGCCCGCACCGAGAACCAGCATCGTCTTGCCCGGCTCCACCTGGGTGCGACGGGTGAACGCGAACCACGCGGTGAGGTAGCTCTGCATGAAGGTCGCACCCTGGCCGTCGGTCAACTGGTCAGGGATGGGAAGGACGCGGTTCGCCATCGCCACCACTTCGTCGGCGAAGCCACCGGCACCGACGGGTACGAACACGCGACGTCCGTTCATGGATGCGTCGACACCGGGACCGGTCTCCACGACACGACCCGTGATCTCGCTTCCCGGCACGAACGGCACCGCGGGCTTGATCTGGTAGCGGCCCTCGATCATGAGCGAGTCAACGAAGTTGAGGCCACATGCCGCGACCTTCACGCGAATCTGGCCTTCCCGCAGTTCGGGCGAAGGGGTCTCCTGGACCCTCAGGTCATCGAGACTTCCGAGTTGGTCAACAACGAGTGACTTCATGCTCGTCACCGTACCGTTCGCGGAAGAGCCAATCAGCACCGAAGTAGAGTCGCCCCGTGCCCACACTCGCTCGGTTCACCCGGCTGCCCGTGTTGGCAGTGACGTACGCACTGCTGCGTGCATCGGTGGTGTGGGGTCTGCACCCCGCGACGTTTCCCGACAGTGCCGGGTACCAGCGACTCGACCTGTCGTCGCCCGTGGCACGCACGTGGCCGGTGCCGTTTCTCTACTCGGTCGTGCGCTCGGACCCGTTGCGTGTCGGCTTGCACGTGATCCTCGGGGCCATGGCATGGACATGGCTGGCGCGCACCCTCAGCAGGAACAGTCGGTTCCCCGCGGCTGTTACGGCACTGACATTCCTCATCGGGCTGACCCCGCAGGTCGTGCGGTACGACCTCACCATCCTCTCCGAGTCACTCGCGATCACCTTCGGCGTCGCGATGGCAGCCGCCACACTCGCCGTGGCCGATGCCAAGTCACCGCGGTCCGTCACCCAATGGGTGCTGGTGATGACCGTGTTCTCGATGGTCAGGCCGCAACACATGATCGTGCTGTTCGCCGCCGCAGCGTTCGTCCTCGCGCGCTCCGTCGGGAGACGGGCACTGCCCGGCGCAATCGGCCTCGTTGTCCTGGCGGTGTCCGTGTTCGGATTCGTCCAGTTCCGTGCGAACCGGCCGACGAGCGAGCTGAACCTCTACACGGTCGTTGTCGAGCGCATTCTCAACGACGATGCGCGCTTCTCGTGGTTCGTCAGGAACGGGATGCCCGACATACCGGGCATGCGCGAGGCACAGAGCTACGACTACGTCGAGCAGGTGCCGCCGGACGTTCTCGCCTTCCTGCAGTTGCCCGTCGGACAGGCGCCGCCCAGTCTCGTGCGCGTAGGCGGCATGCCCTTCGCGCAGTGGGTCCGCAACGACGGCTGGTTCACGTACGCGAGGTACGTGGTGACCCACCCGGCAGACACGAGGGCACGCATCACGGACCTCGCGTCCCCGACCCTCGATCCCGTGAACGATGACTTCCTCCCGCTGCAGAGCCGAGCCATCGTCCCTCGCTGGTTGTTCCTCCCGTGGAAGTTGAGCTGTCTTCTCGTGGCAGCAGGGACCGTGTTCGCCGTTCTCACGGGTCGTCTCCGCAGGGCCGGCGCGCTCGGGGCGATGTTCCTGACGACAGCAACGATCTATTCGGCCGCGATGCTGACCTCGGGGATCGAGCACCCGCGCCATGCATCGATGGTGGCCGTGCTGCTGAGGGTGTGCGCGCTAGCCGGAGTCGCGGAACTGTTGCGCCGCGACGTCAGCGCAGGTGCTCCATCCGACGCTGCACCCGGCGCATGAACTCCTCGCGCGTAGCCGCCGAGCACGAGTCGGCGCCGTAGAGCGCGAGCCAGCGGAAACCGGCGCGGCGGCGGAACATGAACCTCATTGCCCGCGACACCGTCCGCTTGCCGGACTCGCCCTCCAGCATGTTCACGAACTTCGACGAACCGTGCGTGGTGACCACCGTGACCCCACCGATGTTCGTGAGCAACGGCCTGATCCTGTTCGCACCCGCGGGCAGTTCCCACGCCACTCCCTGCATGAACGTGCGGTCCACCCACCCCTTCAGCATCGCCGGGAGTCCGGACCACCACGTGGGGTACACGAGCACCAGGTGCTCGCACCAACGGAGAGCATCCACATGGTGCGCGAGGGCCGGGAACTGCGCCAGCTTCTCCTCCGGCGGCCCTGTGTGGTGCAACCGTTCGAAGAGGGAGAAGGCGGGATCGAAGCTCTCCGCATGAAGATCGAGATGCCTCACCTCATGACCCACCCTGGAAAGTGTCGAGACGACGCACCGGTCGAGCGCGGCCACGAACGAATCGGGGTTCGGGTGCGAATGGACGACGAGCACCCTCACAGTGCGCGCATCCTTCTCTCGATGCGCCGCAGGTGGTGTTGCCTTCCCGCGTCGCCACTGGTGTCCATCGAGAAGAGCCGGATCCTCGTCACCCGCGTGCGCAGCCCGCATGTCAGCCGGAACGCCCTCGCGAGGATGCGGAGCCCGTTGTCGTTGACGGCTGCCACGTAGCGGCGTGGCGACCCGTACGTCGAGATGACCACCACCCGCCTGATGTTCGTCAGCGCGGGCCTGACCTTGTTCCGCCCGTCGAAATCGAAAGACACCGTCGGCAGCATCACGCGCTCGAGCCAACCCTTCAGCACCGCGGGAAGTCCGGACCACCAGGTCGGGTACACGAACACGATTGCGTCCGCGGATGTGACCGCCTCGATGTGCCGCTTCAGTGGTCCCGATGTGTCGGGCGTGCGCGACTGGTAGCGGTGGAGTTCCTCCCTCGACATGACAGGGTCGAATCCCTCCCCGTAGAGATCGAGAAGGGTCACCCTGTGACCGGCCGCGTGCAGCGCATCCACGGCGACGCGTGCCGACGCGGAACCGAACCCATCGGGGTTCGGATGACTCAGGACGACAACCACGTGGGCATTGCGGGGAAGTCGAGCGGGCACCGAACTACCGTACAGTCATGCCCGAATTGACAGGCCCATTCGAGACCGGACGGCTCCCGAAGATCGCACAGGGCGCCGTGACGGTCGCGATCTCGCGCACCGTCGACCCGGCCAAGCGCGCTGAGTTCGAGGCATGGTCACAGGAAATCCTCGAGGCCGCGAACAAGGCGCCCGGGAGTCTCGGGGGGACCGTTCTCGCTCCCGCCGAACCGGGTGATCCGTACCACATGGTGTTCCGTTTCTCCGATGTGCTGCACCTGCGCGAGTGGGAACGCTCAGCGGCACGCCAACGGCTCCGCGAGTCCGGCGATTCGCTCATCCTCACCGAGAAGGTGACCGTCACCGCCGGCACCGACCAGTTCTTCGACGCACTAGGTGACATCCCCAAGCAGCGTTCCAGGGTCGGCAAGTTCGTGACGGATCTCGCGTGGATCTACCCCGTCGCGCTCTTCTTCACCCTGGTGCTCGCCCCGTACATCGGTCGACTGGACGTCTTCCCGCGCGTCCTCGTGTCGACGGCGGTGATCGGTGCCACCAGCAAGTACGCGACCGAACCGCTGCGCCGCAGGTGGCGGCGCCGCCGGATGCTCCCTCAGGATTCCGTCACGCGCTGAGAATGTCGAACACGCGCTGCGCGCGGTTGGCGTGGATGGTCTCCTCGCGGCCGTTCAGGCGCAGCAAGCGGACGACCTCCTCGTCCGACTCGGCATCAGCCCACTTCTGGTAGCCGGCGTCCCCGTTCAGCTCGCCCTTGACCACACCGGCGAAGAGATTCGCGTCGATGACCGGCGGCATCGGGACATCGAGCAGTTCCTGCTGCTCGGGCGTCGGCTGCCACTCGTGACCGAGCTTGATGCTGAGCGCTCGTGCGATGCGTCGCGCGTGACCGCGCTCCTCCACCGCGTTCTTGCGCAGCAGGTCCTTTGCTTCCTCGTTCTCGATGCGGTCGGCGAGCATGTTGTAGAACAACTCGCCCGCCATCTCGACGCGCCAGATCGTCTGCATCTCATCGACGCCGAGCTTCTCGGCACCGGCGAGCGATGCGTTTGCTGTGTAGAAATTCATGTCCGCCATGACGAATGTCCTCAGTTCACGTTCAGTAGGTCGACGACGAACACGAGAGTCTCCCCGCCCTTGATGACACCGCCGGCGCCGAAGTCGCCGTAGCCCATGTGGGGCGGGATGGTCAGACGGCGACGTCCGCCGACGCGCATGCCGGCGACTCCCTCGTCCCAGCCCTGGATGACCTGGCCCGCACCGAGGCGGAAATCGAAGGTCTCGCCACGGTCCCATGATGCGTCGAACTGCCGGTTGGTGCTCCACGCGACCCCCACGTAGTGCACCTCGACGATGTTGCCAGACGCGGCGACCTTGCCGTCGCCCACGGTGATGTCGTCGATCACGAGATCTGTCGGGGGTTGCTCACCGGGGATGGAAACGTCGGGTTTGCTCATTTGGTCAACCTATCGGACGGGAATGGCGCAAGAATCAGTGCATGACCGTGCGTGGGGGACCTGACGACAGGCACCATCACCA
>JBEGJV010000091.1:0-6774 GCA_041184385.1 Actinomycetota bacterium | reverse complement strand
CTGCGCGAGGTGGCCCCCGGCCACTTCGTGGCGTGCCACCACCCGGCATAGTTCCAGACACCGACACGAAGTCCTGAGGGGGCTACGGTGGCGAAATGCCCCGTAAGCCCCCTTTCGATTACAAATGGGTCGTTGCCGTCATTTTCGTGCTCGGTCTCTTCATGGAGATCATGGACACCACGATCGTCAACGTCGCCATCCCCACACTCTCCCGCGAGTTCCACGTGAAGGGTGCCGGCATCGAGTGGGTCGTCCTCGGCTACCTGTTGTCCATCGCCGTCTGGATCCCCTCCTCCGGGTGGATCGGTGACCGAATCGGCACGAAGAGGACGTTCCTCTTTGCGCTCTTCGTCTTCACCTCGGCATCAGCGATGTGCGGTGCGTCCCACTCGCTCGGCCAGCTCATCGCCTTCCGCATCCTCCAGGGTGTCGGCGGTGGCATGTTGACCCCTGTCGGCACGGCGATGTTGTACCGCGCATTCCCCCCGGAGGAACGCGCGCGGGCCTCCACCGTTCTTGTCGTCCCGACCGTGATCGCGCCGGCCCTCGGCCCCATCATCGGTGGCCTTCTCATCGAGCATCTCACCTGGCACTGGATCTTCCTCGTGAACATCCCGATCGGCGTGCTCGGATTCCTCTTTGGGCTCGTGTACCTGCAGGAGAACAAGGAGCCGACAGCGGGCTCGTTCGACTTCCCCGGTTTCGTCCTGGCTGCCGCCGGACTCGCCAGTCTGCTGTATTCACTCTCCCAGGGCCCCGACAAGGGCTGGGGCTCCACGGAGGTGCTCGCCACGGGAATCGCCGGCATTGTCCTGCTGGGGGCCATGGTGCGGGTTGAGCTGACCAGGGAGAGCCCCATGCTGTACCTGCGGCTCTACGGCGACCGGATGTTCCGCAACTCGAACATGGTGAACACGTTCTCGTACGGGGCGTTCGCTGCGTTCCTGTTCCTGCTGCCGCAATTCTTGCAGACCCTGCTGGGCCTCACCGCCCTCGAGTCGGGTCTCACGACGTTCCCCCAGGCCGTCGGCGTCATTCTCGCCAGCCAGTTCGTGGGCAAGTGGTACCACACGGTCGGGCCACGCCGGCTGGTCACCCTCGGTCTCATCATGGTGTCTCTCTCCACGGTGCCCTACGTCTTCGTCGGGATGGACGTGAGCACGTGGACCATCCGCGGTCTCATGCTCGTGCGCGGTCTCTCCATGGCGTGTTCTTTCGTTCCGCTCCAGGCGTCGACATACGCGAACATCGAGAAGGCCGACACGGGACGGGCCTCCGCGATCTTCAGCACTCAGCGCCAGGCATCCGCGGCGTTCGGCGTCGCCATCCTCTCGACGGTGTTCTTCTCGTGGCGCAACCACGTGTCCACCGGCCCGAAGCCGACGCCGGACAATCTGCTGTCGGCGTTCCACGTCGCATTCGCTGCGAGCATCCTGATCTCATTCATCGGCGCCGTGTACGCGTGGTTCTTCATCAAGGACATCGATGCCGCACCGACGATGCACCCGCGGCCGAAGAAGACCCGAACGGCGAATGTCTGACACCAGTCTCTTCCACGAATCAGGGGTCATCGTCGACCACGACGGCCGTGCCGAGCTCTTCCACGACTTCCTCGACACCCCCACGGCTGATTCGTTCTTGGAGTCGCTTTCTGTCGAGGTGCAGTGGGAGCAAGCCGAACTGATCGTCTTCGGGCGCAAGGTGGTGGAGCCACGGATGTCCGTGTGGTACGCCGACAACCGAATGGACTACGCGTACTCCGGCACATCGCGAGCGGCCCACGCGTTCACGCCGGCACTCGACAGGCTCCGCCGCGAGGTCCAGGACCGCACGGGCGCTTCGTTCAACTCCGCGCTCGTGAACCTCTACAGGGACGGCAACGACCGTCTGGGCTGGCACGCCGACAACGAGGAGTGCAACGGGCCCGAACCGACGATTGCATCGCTGTCGTTCGGCGCAGAACGCCACTTCGACCTGCGCCACCGCGCCTCGGGCGAGACCCGCCGGGTCACCCTTCCCCACGGGTCGCTTCTCATGATGTCCGGGGCACTGCAGAGGCACTGGGTGCACCAGGTGCCCGCCATGAAGAAGGTGGGGGCTCCACGGATCAACGTGACCCTCCGCCTCGTCTCCTGAGCCCGGCACTACGGTCAATCCCGTGGAACATTCGCTCTGGCAATTCTTCATTGACCACCGGCCGTCGGTCGTGGTCAACATCGCCAAGGTCTTCGCCGCACTCGGGGATGATGCCGTCCTACTGCCGCTCGCCGTGCTGCTCGCGTTCTACGGGATTGCCACGAGGAAGCGCACTCCCGTGACCCTCGGACCCGTCTTTGCGTTGGTTCCCACTTTCGTGATCGTCGGGGTCATGAAGACCCTCATCGACCGCAGCCGACCCCCCGTGGAACACGCCCTCGTCGAGGTCACCTCGGCTTCGATGCCGTCGGGTCACGCCGCCTACGCCGCGGCTCTCGCGGCGACTGCCTGGGTGCTCGTTGCCTCATCACCCAGGGCCACGCTCTGGCGCTCAGTTGCCGTTGCCGTTGCCGTCCTTGCGGGAATCGCACGGATGGTGCTCGGCGTCCACTGGGCCGGGGACATCGTGCTCGGTTGGGCGGTCGGGGCCATCACCGGGTTCTGTGTCGTCACCGCGCTCGGCAAGCGTTTACAGTCGAACGAATGAAGAACCTTTTCTCCCTTGATGGTCGCGTCGCCCTGGTCACGGGTGGGTCCCGCGGCATCGGATTCATGATCGCCCAGGGCCTGCTCGAATTCGGATGTGCCCGCGTCTACATCTCGGCGCGCAAGGCTTCCCAGTGCGACGAGGCAGCGCGTCAGCTCAGCCAGTACGGCGAGTGCATCTCGATCCCCGGCGACGTCTCCACCCTCGAGGGCATCAAGACACTGGTGGCCGAGATCGAGAAGCGCGAGCCGGCGCTTGACATCCTGGTGAACAACGCGGGTGCGGCATGGGGCGAGGCATGGGACACGTTCCCCGAGTCGGGATGGGACAAGGTCGTCGACCTGAACCTGAAGGCCCCCTTCTTCCTGACCCGCGAACTCACCCCCCTCTTGAAGGCCGGGGTCCGCAACGACCACCTGGCAAAGGTCATCAACATCGCATCAATCGACGGCATCTCGGTGAACATGCTCGAGACCTACTCGTACGCGGGCAGCAAGGCCGGTCTCATCCACATGACGAAGCGCATGGCGATCCAGCTGGCGAAGGACAACATCGTCATGACCGCCATCGCACCCGGTGCGTTCGCGTCCGAGATGAACAAGGCCGCGCGCGACCACGGAGACGCGATCTCTGCGGGAATCCCCGCGAAGCGCATCGGCACCACCGAGGACATGGCGGGTGCCGCCGTGTACCTGGCCTCCCGTGCCGGCGACTACGTGCTCGGGTCCACGCTCATCGTCGACGGCGGCGTCACCTACATCCGCTGACGGCCACAGCCGGCCGGCACTGCTCAGGCGGCCCGGCGGCACCTGACGCGCTGCCCTGTTCCGGGCGTCACACCGCATGGCACAATGGGCGCATGCAGGTCAACATCGGTCACCTACTCACCAAGCGCGCGCACATCAACCCCGATCTCGAGGCACTCTTCGACGTCGCCGCCGGCCGAAGGTTCGATTACCGGCAGCTGAACGACCGCACGAACCAGGTGGTCAATGCCATCTCCCCCGACGTGAAAAAGGGGGACCGGGTCGCACTCCTGATGATGAACTCGCACGAGTTCATCACGGCGTTCTTCGCGATCGCCAAACTCGGTGGTGTCGTCGTTCCCCTGAACTGGCGCCTCGTCCCCGACGAGCTCGAGTTCATCCTCAAGGACTCCGGGTCAACAATGCTCTTCTACGGTGAGGAGTTCCAGGCAACGGTGACCGAGCTCCACTCGCGCGGCGGGAGAACGGACATCGCCCACTGGATCCATGTCGGGAACCCCTCGTCGACCCCGACATTCGCGCGGGAGTTCAACTCCATCGTCGACCCGCAGCCGACCACCGAACCGACCATCACGGCGTCCAACGATGACCTCCTCTACATCATGTACACGTCGGGCACGACCGGCCTGCCGAAGGGAGTGATGCACACCCACAGCACCCAGTTCGCCGCCCTCACCACCTTGAACGTCAGCAGCGACTTCTCCATCGGTGACCGCTACCTGAACCCGATGCCCCTCTTCCACGTGGGGTCCCTGACGCCCGCCATCGTCACCACGTACCGCGGACTCGCCCAGGTGTTGATGAGGGCATTCGACCCGGCGAAGGCCTGGGAACTGGTCACGAAGGAGAGGATCAACAATGCGCTCCTCGTCCCCGCAATGCTGCAGGCGATGCGCGTGACGTTCGACCCGGCCGTGCACGACAAGTCATCAGTCCGTTGGTTCCTGAGCGGTGCCGCTCCCGTCCCGGTGACGCTCATCAACCAGTACGGCGAGATGGGCATCGAGATCCACCAGGTGTACGGCCTCACCGAGACGTGCGGCCCGGCGTGCGTGACCACACCGGACATCGCAATGCGGAAGGCCGGTTCCACGGGCAAGAGCTACTTCCACACCGAGGTGAGGGTCGTTCGACCGGACGGCACCGAGTGCGACGACCACGAGTCGGGCGAGATCATCATCAAGGGTGACCACATCATGACGGGCTACTGGAACCGCCCCGACGCGACCGCCGAGGCCATCCGGGGCGAATGGTTCCACTCGGGCGACATGGGGATCCGCGACGAGGAAGGCTTCATCTTCATCCAGGACAGGTTGAAGGACATGATCATCTCCGGTGGCGAGAACGTCTACCCCGCCGAGATCGAGAACGTCATCCTCGGGTGCCCCGGGGTCGCCGATGTCGCGGTCATCGGGGTGCCCTCGGACAAGTGGGGCGAGTCACCGATCGCCGTCGTGGTCAGGAAGGACGAGTCGCTCGACGACAAGACGGTGCTCTCCTTCTGCGACGGAAAGCTCGCCCGCTTCAAGATGCCCGTGGCCGTGCGGTTCGTGGATGCGATCCCGCGCAACGCCTCCGGCAAGATCCTGAAGCGCGACCTCCGTCTGGCATTCCCCTCGCTCTGAGGCCCTGCCGATGACACCGCCGTTGCTGCCACTCACCCTCACCGACCCGGGTGCCGTGGCGGTCGATGACGGGAACTCGACGCTCACGTGGGAACAACTGGAACGAAACGGCCGTCGCGTGGCGAACGGCCTCGCATCCGCCGGGATTGCCGACGGCCGAACGTGGGCGATCCTCGCGCACAACAGCACGGCCTGGGTGGAGATGTTCCTCGGCAACACCATGGCGGGCACGAAGTACGTGCCCCTCAACTGGCATCTCACCGTCCCCGAACTCGTCTACCTGCTGCAGAACAGCGGTGCCACGTTCCTGGTCGTCGATGACTCGCTCGAGGTGACCGGCCGCGAGGCCGCCACTTTGGTGGGGATTCCCGCCGACCGCATCCTCGTGATCGGCTCCACATACGAAGAGTGGCGCGACAGCCAGCCCGATTCCCCCTTGCCCAACACCATCGCCGGGTCACCGCTGCAGTACACGGGCGGCACCACGGGTGCCTCCAAGGGCGTCGTGCGTCCGGACCAGGGAGTGCCGCTCGAGCGGTGGGGCCCGGGGATGCGGGCGTGGGGAGGTTTCGTGCAGATGCCCGAGCAGGGCCTCATGTACATCTCCACCCCGCTCTACCACGCGTTCGGAGCGGGCGTTCTGGGGTCCTCACTCAACCGCGGGCATTCCCTGCTCGTCGACGACCGTTTCGAGGCGGAGAAGTTCCTCGATCTCATCGAATCCCGCCGCATCACGAGCGCCCCGCTGGTGCCCACACTGATGGTGCGTCTCGCCAAACTCCCCGACGACGCCTTCGCGTCGCGTGACCTGTCTGCCCTCCGGTGGATTGCCCACACAGCGGCGCCGTGCCCGCCGTGGGCAAAGCAGCGCCTGATCGACATGCTCGGGCCGTGCATCGTGGAGTTCTACGGCAGTTCAGAGGGCACGGGCCCCGTCGTGTGCACCAGCCAGGACTGGATGGACAGACCAGGCACGGTCGGCAAGCCGAACCCGACACTGCGCATCTCGGTCGTCGGAGACAACGGGGAGGACCTCCCGCCCGGTGCCATCGGCACGCTGTACTTCAAGCGCGATGACGGCGCCCCGAAGTACCACGGTGACGAGGAGAAGACGCGCAACGCGCATCTCCCCGACGGCCGGTTCACCGTGGGCGACGTCGGCTACCTCGACGAGGACGGGTTCATGTACCTGGTGGACCGGCGTGTCGATCTCATCCTGAACGGCGGTGTCAACGTGTACCCAGCCGAGATCGAGGGCGTCCTCAGCCAGCATCCCTCCATCCGCGATGTCGCCGTGTTCGGCATCCCCGACCCCGAATTCGGCCAGCAGGTGAAGGCTGCCGTCGAGCTGGAGCCAGGTGCGTCACTGTCGGAAGAGGAGCTCATCGTGTGGTCGCGGGAGCGTCTGGCGGGGTTCAAGTGCCCGCGCTCGGTCGACTTTCACGAGGCACTGCCCCGGGAGGCGCACGGCAAGCTGAAGAAGCGGCTCCTTCGCGACGCCTACTGGCCCGCCTGAGCGCGCAGCCTGCCGCGGCGTACCTCACGCACGAGCGCCACGACTGCGAGCAGCGCCGACACCCCCACGATCGTGATGATCGTGGCCCACAGGCCGTCGGGCAGGTGTCCCACGGCGAGAAACACGTAGGCGTCAGGTGCCGCGTACGCCAAAAGGGTCGCGGGTGCCGACCACCGGAGTCCG
>JBEGJV010000090.1:0-6818 GCA_041184385.1 Actinomycetota bacterium | reverse complement strand
GCTCGTGGGGGCCGGCTGCCCGCCGCCGTTCATCTCCGCGGTGCTGCTGACGCACCTGCACAGCGACCACATCTGCGACCTGAACGACATCGTGACCACACGCTGGATCTCCACGCCGGCCGCGACACCGCTGGATGTCTACGGACCGAAGGGCACCCGGAAGATGGTCGACGGGCTCGTCGCGATGCTCACCCTGGACGAGGGATACCGTCTCGAGCACCATGACGACCTGCGTGCGGGCATCGGCATGAAGGTGAACGTGATCGAGGTGGAGGCCGGTGAGTCGTTCTCCATCGGCGACGTGAAGGTCTCCGTTCACCGCACCGACCACCGCCCCGTTGCGCCGACCGTCGGTTACCGCTTCGAGTCGGACGGTGTCGTCGCCGCTCTCGCCGGTGACACCATCCCGTGCGCCGAACTGGACGAGATGTGCGCGGACGCCGACATCTACGTGCAGACGGTCATCCGCGAGGACCTCGTGCGCACGTTCGCCCCGCTCGTGCCGACGGGTGAGCGGTTCCTCGACATCCTCGACTACCACTCCACCGTCCAGCAGGCGGCGCAGACCGCCGCGCGGGCGAACGTGAAGACTCTCCTGCTCACGCACTTCGTGCCGGCGATCCAGCCGGGTCAGGAAGCAGAGTGGCACGCGATGGCTGCCGAGCACTTCTCCGGCGAGATCGTGATCGGTCCCGACCTCACGGCTGTGGAGCGCTGACGAACCTCTGGTTCGTGGCGAGGAACACGCCCACCAACGCGACACCGAGACCGAGAACTGCGAGACCACCTAGCTTCTCGCCGAAGAGGACGGCCGCCTCCACGCTGCTGAGGGCCGGCGTGAGGAAGAAGAGGCTGCTCACCTGCGACGCGGCCTGGCGGTGCAGCAGCCACAGCATGATGAGGATCGCGGCGATCGAGAGAACGCCCACCGCCCACGCCAGCGACCACAGGGTGTTGGCCGTCATCTCGAACCGCCAGCCCTCGCCGAACACGGCGACCAACCCGAGCGCGACCGTGGTCGACGCGTACTGCCACGCCGTGCCGCGGAGAAGCGGCGTGCCCTGGCCGAGCTGACGCTGCACGAGAGTGCCGCTGCTCATCCCGACAACGGCGACCACCATCGCCCACATCGCAGGTGCAGACACCCCGTCGCCGGTGCCGCCGTGCTCGATCACCACGAACACGACACCCGCCACGCCAAGGCACACACCGAGAGTGCGGATGCGGTTCAGTTTCTCCCCCAGCACGACCCACGCGAACACCGTCGTGACCACCGGGTGCATGGCAGCGATGAGAGAGCTCATGCCGGATGGCATGCCGTGCTCAATCGCGAAGAACACACCGCCCAGGTACATCGCGTGCATCCCCAGGCCGACGGCCATCATCACGCGCCGCTGCCGACCGGTCACCGCGGTCTCCTTCATGATGACGGCCACGGTGCCGAGCACGACGGCCGCGATTGCTGTGCGCACGGTCAGGAACGAGAGCGCACCCGCGTCGCGCGTGGCGTACCGCGCCACGATGAATCCGGTGCTCCACAGGAGCACGAAGAAAGCGGGGGCGAATCTCTTCATGGGTGTGCCGATACTACGGCCGGCGCCGGTCCACGAACCGTGACTCAGGACTCCGCGCGCAGGGCGGTGACGAGACGTTCGATGTCGGAGCGGTCGTTGTAGATCTGCGCCGAGATGCGCATGCGCAGGCCCCCGTCATCCGGGAACAACGGCAGCTCGATGCCGTGCGTGTTCAGCAACCTGTACTGGAGCGCGTTCGCCTCGTCCTTCGTGGTGCCGAAGGTGAGCGGCAGACCGACGTTCACCATCGGGCCGATCATCTCCCCGGGCGTGTTCATCGGGCGGCCGAATGCCTCCGCCACCATCGTCGCAGCCTCCATGACGAGGTCGTGGTTGTGGCCACGCAGACGCGCACCGCCCCACTCCTCGATCAGGTCGAGAGCGAACGGAGCAGTCAGGAACGGTGCGGGGTCACGCGTGCCGAGCAGGTCGAACTCCGCGGTGATCCCGTTGTCGAGCCCCCACGAGATGACGGTCGGGTGCAGCGTCTGGTGATGCTTCGGGTCGGCCCACAGGATGCCGCAGCTGCGGGGAGCGAAACCCCACTTGTGCAGGTTGGCCGTGTACCAGTCCGCACCGTAGGACTCGATGTCAATGTGAATGGCTCCCGGCGTGTGGGCGGCATCCACGAGCACCAGCGCCCCGCGGGCACGGCACTTCGCAATGATCTCCTTGATCGGCATCACGAGCGCGGTCTGCGACGTGATGTGGTCGATGATCACGATGCGTGTCTTCCCGGTGACGGCCGCTTCGATGAGTGCGACGTACTCGTCGGGCGTGGCGTCGTACGGGGGAAGGTCCACCGTGCGCACCGTGCAACCGTTCTCGCGGGCCACGTAGTTCGCCGTGTACGTGACGGCGCCGTACCCGAGGTTCGTCACGAGGATCTCGTCGCCGTGCACGAACGGGAAGGAGCGCAGGACGGCGTTCACGCCGGTGGTGGCATTGTCCACGAACACGAGGTTCGACGGCGCGCAGCCGAGATGACGCGCCACTCCCTCGGCGGCGACACGCATGTGCGGCCGCGGCGGGAGTCCCTGGCCGTCGATGTCGGCGAGATCGCGCAACTGGAACTGCGCCGGCTGGCGCTCGATGGTGTCCTGTATGCGGCGGTACTCCGCCATCACCCGGCGCGGCGGTGCACCGACCGTGCCGTGGTTCAGGTAGGCGATTGCCGGGTCGAGCATCCACTCATCGAGCAGATGCCTGCCGTACTCCACCTACTTCATCCCGAGGATGCGACCGAGCTTCGCGCGACGACCCGAGCGGGTGGTCGGGATGCCGGTGGCGCGGGCGAACTTCCGCTTCGCTGACGTGACGCCGAGGGCGCGCTTCCATGAGAACGTGAGACCTGGACCCAACTTCATGCCCGCACCGTAGTCGCTAGCCTCGCCGCATGCCCACGACCCCCGGTGCCGCATGATCGAGTTCCGCTCGTTCCGCGACCCCGATCTGGCGCAGATCGTCAATCTCAAGAACGCCCTCAACCGGGCCACCGGCACGGCAACCCGCAGCACCGTCGAGGAGATCGACGAGGAGTTCTCGGCACCGTACGTGAGCCGGTCGACCGACGTCTTCTGTGCCGAGGAGAACGGGCTGGTCATCGGCTACGCACACACGTACTTCATCGACTCCACCGAACGCGAGGTCCGTTGCTATGTCTTCGGGGGCACCCACCCGGACCACATGAGACGGGGCGTCGGGACCACTCTCACCACGATGGCGATGGGACGCGCACGTGAGCTCCTCGATTCGGGTCACGTGGGTCTCCCCCGGCGCCTGCGTGCCGACATCACCGTCGGCGACCATGCGTCGGCGGAACTTCTCGCATCACTTGGTTTCTCGCCCGTGCGCTGGTTCCACGACCTCGTCCGCCCGCTAGACGCTCTGCCCGATGTGATCGCGCCGGAGGGCATCCGCATCGTCGGGTGGGACACCGCACGCAACGAGGAACTTCGCATCGTGAAGAACTCGGCGTTCGCCGACCACTGGGGCTCCACGCCGACCTCCCCCGAGGGCTGGCACCAGATGACCGACGGTTGGGGGTCGCGCACCGACGTCTCCTTCATGGCCGTCGACGACAATGACGAAATCGTGGGACTCCTCCTCACGCACCGTTACCCCTCCGACGACGACCTCCTCGGCGGTGCGTACGGGTGGATCGACAAGATCGCCACCGCGAGGGAACACCGCGGCAGGGGTATTGCGTCGTCGCTCATCAACACCGCGCTTCATGCCTACGCAACGGAGGGCTGGACCCACGCAGCGTTGAATGCCGACGGGGACAACCCGACCGGCGCGTTCCGCCTCTACGGCTCGCTCGGATTCGTGCCGTTCCGCGGCACTGTGAACTACGAGTTCGGGTCGTGAGGCCTCAGACGAAGCGGGCGAACTGGTCGAACGGCATGCGCTCGGAGCGGAGGGTGTTCACGGGGTCGGTCTCGTCCACGTACCCGATTGACACTCCGCAGTAGAGCATCTCGTTCTCGGGGGCGTTGCAGAACGTGCTGACCGCCTTGTGCTGCAACGACCAGAACAACTGCGGACAGGTGCCGAGGCCGCGGTCCACCGCGAGCAGCATGAACGTCTGCAGGAACATCCCCAGGTCGGCCCATTGGGCCGCTCCCATGCACCTGTCGACGAAGCAGAAGATCGCCGCCGGCGCGCCGAAGAAGTCGGTGTTCTTCGCCATCTGGGCGAAACGCGCCGCCTTGTCCTCGCGGTCGATGCCGAGCTTTGCGTACATCTGCTCGCCGATCGCGAAACGGTTGGTGCGGTAGGGCTCGCCGAGGTCCGGGGGGTACATGTTGAACTCGGCGGGCTCCACCGGTGGCTTCGTCGCCAGGTACTCGCGCATGCGGCGCGTGCCGTCGGCATCGAGCACATAGATGCGCCACGGCTGCACGTTGCCGCCGCTCGGTGAACGAGACGCGTCGGTCACCAACTGGCGCAGAACCTCGGGCTCGACCGGCGTGGGGAGGAAGTTGCGCACCGACAGGCGCTTGTTCACTGCATCAATGACGTCCATGTCTCCGACGCTAATCGGCAGGTACGCGTGTCACTCATGCGGAAGACCGCGCACGGCGTCTCATCACCGGTCGTACCGTGCCGTCATGCGTGCGTTCCGGTTGCTTGCCGCCGTCGTCATCTTCGGGGCTGCTTCGTTTCTCGTGACGGGTCCACGGACGAGAGCAGCAACATGTTCGACGGTTGATGTCCCGTTGTCTAATGTGCGGCTTGCGGTGCCCGCCGGCATCCACTCAGGTGCGCAGATCATTCAGTTGACGAACACCACACCCCTCGTCACGGGCATGAGGGTCCGCGTCGTCACGGGGTCATCCACGTTCACCGTGAGGTACATCGAGGGCCAGATTGGTGTCATCACCGGCTGTCTCGTCGCCCTCGACGTTGACCGAACGCACGGCGCCGGCACGATGCGCACCGGACGCGTTGTTGTCGCGGGCGAACCGGGCGAGAACGGCGCACCCGGAGCTCCGGGAACAGCAGGTTCAACTGGCTCAGCCGGATCGACAGGGGCAACCGGATCGACGGGGGCGACCGGGCCGCAAGGTGCCACTGGTCCACAGGGACCAACCGGCGCGACAGGACCGCAGGGAGCCACGGGGTCGCAGGGTCCGCAGGGAGCGGACGGCGCCATCGGCCCCGCAGGGTCGTTCACGGGTTACTACGGATCGTTCTACGACACCACCACCCAGGCGATCACCTCGATCAACACACCGAAGGCAATGACGTTCAACCAGGTGTCCCCCGGTGTCAACGGTGTGATTGCGAACGGCGTGAGCGTCGTGTCAGGGTCACGTGTCACCGTCGCTACGTCGGGCACGTACAACATCCAGTTCTCGGCACAACTCGCGAAGTCAGACTCGGGCAACGACACGATGGACATCTGGCTGCGCGTCGACGGGTCCGACGCGTCATGGACGAACACCGAGGTCACCATCACCGCCAGCCAGCGGGCCGTCGCCGCATGGAACTTCATGATCGACCTGAACGCCGGTCAGTACGTGGAGTTGATGTACTCGAGTGCCGACATCAACACACAGATCCTCGCAGCGGCACCCCAGACGGGTCCGGTACGGCCCGGCATCCCGTCGGTCATCCTCACGGTGCAGCGGGTCTCGTAGCACCGTTCATCAATGCGGTTCGTACAATGACCGAATGTCATTCCCCAGGGTCAACGGTCTGCGCGGCATCGAGTTCGGCGCCCCGGGAAAGTCCCGCGCCTACCTGACTGCGCTCGTGCTGAACGGCAACAAGCGCGCCACTGCGGGCCTTCTCAGCCAGTACCGGGACGAGGGCGAGGAGATCGAGCACATCGGCGAGGAACTCGCGATGCTCGACAATGACGGCGCACATGTCGGCACTCTTCGCGTCACCCGTGCCGAATTGCTGCGGTTCGGCGACGTGCCCGACGAGTTCGCCCTGGCCGAGGCCGAGGGTGACCTGAATGCCGAGGACTTCCGCAACAGCCACCTGGACTACTGGGGACGCATGGGAGAAGACGTCGACGACGACACGATGGTCGTCACCGTCTACTTCGACCTGGTCTCGCGGGGACCAGGCAACTAGCCGGCGAACGACACCTCGGCGGTCGTTGCAATTCCGGCTGTTCGACCGGGGGCGCTGTGCCACTTCCAGTACGTGTTCGTCATCTTGATGACCGACGTCGCCGGAATCTCCTCCGACATGTCGCCGGTCGTGTGTGCGTCGCTCACGAGCAGTGCGTCGTAGCCACGGGCAATCGCACCGTGCAGCGTCGAGCGCACGCACCACTCGGTCTGGGCACCGGCGATGACGAGGTGACCCACGCCGAGACCGCCGAGATGTGCCTCCAGGTTCGTGTCCTCGAACGAGTCGTTGTACGACTTGTGCACCACGGGTTCGCCCGCTGCCATCTCCAGCTCCGGCACGTACTCCCATTCACCGGTTCCGCGCACGAGCTCCTCGTCGTTGTGCTGCACCCAGATCACCGGGACGCCGGCGGCACGGGCCTTCGACACGAGCGTCGCGATGTTCCCCACGATGCGGTCACGGTCGTGCGCCTGCTCGACGACGGCGTTCTGCACATCGATCACGATGAGCGCGGTGTTCGGGCGGTCGGTCAACGTTGACATCGGGCCAACCTACCGACGGAGGTTGGCCCCGTTACCAGACCACCGGGCCGGTCGCCCCGACTGCGCGACCCTCTGCGCGGACGCCACGTGGCACCAGTTCCCCCGAGAG
>JBEGJV010000089.1:0-7187 GCA_041184385.1 Actinomycetota bacterium | reverse complement strand
CCGACGGCAAGCTCGTCGATGACTTCGCGCGCGAGACGGAAGCCTTCCTCAAGGAAACCGGCGTTCTCAAGTAAGGACACGACCATGCGGCAGGACGCAGCAGGCGCTCTCGGGCTTTTTATCTACGCAGGGCTTTATCTCTACGGCTCGGCGCAGATTCCGCACTCTTCGCTCTCTGACGAGATCGGCGCGCGCGGCATGCCCTATGTGCTTGGCGCCCTGCTCGCCGTCGTCTCTCTCGCCTTGTTCGCGCGCGCGCTGGCGGCCGCGCGCCCTTGGGGTTCTCGCCTGCGCCGGCCTGTTCGTCGCGCTCGCCTGGGCCTTCGGTTACATCGTCGCCTCGGCGATCACTTTATTCGTGGTCATGCGTTACGAGGGCATGCCGTTCGACTGGCGCCTTGTGGCGATCAGCATCGGCGGCGCCGTGTTCTACTGGCTGATGTTCGTGAAATTCCTCGGCGTCGAACAGCCGGTCGGCTTCGTGTTCGGGGGCTGACATGGAAAGCGCGTCGCAGATTTTCATGATGCTGTTCGCAACGCCGCTGATCCCTGCGGCGCTTGTGGGCCTTGTGTGGGGCGTGATCGGCGGCGCCCTGCCGGGCCTGTCTGCTTCCGTCACCATGGCGCTCATCCTGCCCTTCACCTATGCGCTTGATCCCATGTCGGCGATCGTTCTGCTCGCCGCCGTCATGCTCGACGGCGCTGCGTTCGATGCGTGCGTAGTTGCGCGGCTGGAGCCCGCCGACTTCTTCCGCGAGGAAAGTCCCATCCGCCGCAGCGCGACGAATGTGAAGACGACCGAGACGAACGCGGCCTCTATTGCCCAGAACGCCTGGCCGGCGAGCAGCAACGCGAGAGGGAGGACATGGAAGAGGTTCCCGCGGATCGGTGCAACCGACCACGGCAGCCGCTTGTCGATGTCGGCGGCGCTCCGGCCGTACTGGAACCTCTGCTTCAGCATCGCCGCAATCGACGGACGGGCAGGGTGACGGCACACGACCGTTGGCTCGTAGCGGCACTGGGCCGAGTCACTGACGGATCGCCATTCGAATTCGACGTCCTCCCCGAAACGCAGTGACTCGTCGAACGCGTCGGTCACCGCCGAGGTGCGGGCGACGAGCACCGCACTCGGCACATACGGCACCAGCGACCCGGGCCGGACTCTCGCCGGTGCGGGTCCCATGTCGAGCGGGCTGCGCACCGCTTCGTACTGGGACACGAACGTCCGTCCGACGTCCGTGGAGACCCGTGGCGCGACGCACGCGACGTTCGGGTCGGTGAAATGGCCGCTCAGCTCCAGCACCTGGTCGGCGGTGACCTCGACGTCGTCGTCGATGAAAGCGACGAACGGGGTGGCGACCTCGCGCACGCCTGCGTTGCGGGCCGCACCCGGCCCGGAATTCACGCCGAGACGGACGACCCTGCGCGCGTCCACTTCCACCGTGACTGGTGAGGCATCATCGACGACCACGACCGGAAGCGGCGCGAGCGCAGCGACAAGGGCCCGGACACGCATGACGTCGTCGTCGGAGCGCGCGAACGTGGGGATGACGACGGTCAGTTGGTCGACCGGAATGCTGACGCCTGGCACCGGATGCACCGCACCCGCGGCGATCAGCCTGTCGACCAACGGCGAATCGGCAGCGGGATGACCTGCCTCGACGGAGTCCACGATCTGTGACCCCTTCTCTGTGAGCCTGAAGAACGTGCCCGGCGTTCCGGCCACGAGTCCGTTTCCGTTCCTGGATCGCCACCAGTGCCTGTCAAGCCGCAATTCACGCATGCCGCTGCCATTCTGCGGTGACGGAGCCCAACCGTTGCGCGAGTGACGCCACCCACATGTCGAACACGGCGTGCCCGTGCGATGCGCTCGCGGTTGTCGCGTCGCCGAGTACGCCGTTCCCGGACACCGAACGCACGCCGCCCGTGCGCATCGGTTCGATGATGTCGTCCAGCGGTGCGGTGTTGCCGGCCGTGGCGAGCGACATGTCCACGAGCCCGGGGTGGAGGTGAAGCATCACCGATGTCTCGGTGCGTCCGGCGTGCATGTCAGCGCCGTCGTAGAGCGGCAGTGACCAGACGTCGTGTCGCAACCCTTCGTGGTCCATCGCCTCGCGGGCCATTGCCAGTCCGTCGGCATTCCCCCCGTGGCCGTTCACGAAGAGGACGCCGGCCGCCCACTGTGCCGAGCGCGCGATCGCGACCACCGACGACGCGAATGCTCCCGTGCCGATGCTGAGCGTCGCGCCGAACCCGTGGTGCTCGTCGCTCGCCGTGATGGGCAGCGTGGGCGCGAGAACGACGCCGGGGAACCGCGCGACTGCCGTGGCAGCCACGGCGGAGATGATCAGCGTGTCGGTGTCGGACGGCAGGTGCGGGCCGTGCTGTTCCCACGCGCCGAGCGGCACCACCACGACCGGGGACATCGTGACTACGACGACGAACCGGATATCCGGTTCTCGGAACCGGAGAGCAACCGCTTGATGTTGCCGAGATGCCTGATCTCGACGAGGAGGCCGATCCCGATGACGGCCCACACCTCCCACATCGGCACATCGGCGACCACGAACCCGCCGACAACCACGGGCACGGCGACTATCGACGCGATGGATGCCTTGCCCGTGACCTTCGACAGTACGAGCCACGTGACGAAGGCTGCGAGCAGGATGAACGGGTGGAGCACCAGCACCACACCCGCACCGGTCGCGACTCCCTTGCCACCGCGGAACTTGCGGGTGACGGGGTAGACGTGGCCGAGCACCGCGGCAGCACCGCACATGTAGGCCACGTGACGGTCGCCGAGCATGACGGCAACGGGGACCGCACCCTTCAGCGCGTCCATCACCATCACGATGACGAAGTACTTGGTGCCGAGGGCACGCCCGACGTTGCTGGCACCGGGGTTGCCGGAGCCGAACGACGTGATGTCCACGCCCTTTGACCTCGCCACGGCGATCGCCGACGGGAGGGTGCCGCAGAAGTACGCCGCGACGACGGCCAGCGAGATGGTGAGGGCGTTCATCTCAGTTGCCGGCCACCGGGATTGCGGCGCGCTGCGGGCGCGCCGGCTTCGAGTGGTCCTGTGAGGGTCGCGGTGCGAGCGCAATGGGGACAGCGGCCAGCAGTTCCTCGCCGTCACCACCGACGCACTCGGGGTCGGGGCCGTCGAGGGGCAGACCGGTGAAGAACTTCGCGGCCATGCACCCGCCCTGGCACGCGTCGAACGCGCCGCACGACGCGCACGCCCCGGCGCTCTGCGGTTCGCGCAGGCTGAGGAAGAGGTCGCTCTCGCGCCACACCCTGGTGAAGCCGCCTTCGTCGAGCACGTTGCCCGCCTTGAAATCGTCATGAATGACGAACGGGCACGCGTACACGTCACCGATGGGATCGATGAGGTTGACGACGCGACCGGCACCGCACATGTTGAGGCCGGGCAACGAATCCCCGAGTGCATTCAGGTGGAAGAAGGAGTCACCGGTGAGGACGTTCTCGCCGTGGGCGAGCAACCAGTTGTAGATCTGCCGCTGCTGTTCGTTCGTGGGGTGCAGCTGGTGCCACGTGTCCGCGCCGCGGCCGGCGGGGCGCAGGCGCGTGATGCGCAGTTGTGCGCCGTAGGAGTCGGCGAGCGCCTTGAAGTCGTCCAGCTGGTCGACGTTGTGCCGGGTGACGACGACGGAGATCTTGAACTGACCGAACCCGGCGTCGCGCAGGTTGTTCATGGCCGTGATTGCGGTGTCGTAGGAACCGGTGCCGCGCACCGGGTCGTTCGTCGCCGCGTCCGCGCCGTCGAGGCTGATCTGGATGTCGAGGTAATCCATGGCGGCGAGGCGCCGTGCGTTCGCTGCGTCGATGAACGCACCGTTGGTCGAGAACTTCACGCCGATTCCGTTCGACACGGAGTGCTCGATGATCTCGAAGAAGTCGCGCCGCACCATCGGCTCGCCGCCGCCGATGTTGATGTAGAAGACCTGCAGGTCACGGAGCTCGTCGAGCACGGCGATGCACTGTTCGGTGGTCAACTCGCGCGGGTCGCGGCGTCCGCTGCTGCTGAGGCAGTGGATGCACTCCAGGTTGCATGCGTACGTGAGCTCCCAGGTCAGGCAGATGGGGGCATCGAGCCCGTGCTTCATCTGCTCGACGAGTGATTCAGTGGACATTGATGATCTCCGAGGTGGTCAACGAGTCGATGGCCTTCACGAAGGAGGGCCATCGCTTCTCGTCGATCCCGTTCGCCACGAGTGCATCGCGGACGGTGGCGTGGTCGGCGAGCGACGTGACGACGCGCACGACATCGGGGTGGCGGAGAAAGACGAGGCGACGGTTGCCGTAGTGATAGGCGAGGGCGCCGAAGGGCTCGGGTCTGATGGCCACCTGCGGGTGCACGGCGCACGAGGATTCGAGGGTGGCGGTCACGGCCCTGGTGGAAACGTGCGTACCGGGCCGGCTCAGTAGACGCCGCACATGCCGTCGATGGAGATCTCCTCGACGAGCAGTTCTTCGATGACGTCAGTGTCAGCGGCCGCAGAATCAGCCAACTGGGCGTCGGTCTGCTGGGTGTTGTCCTGTTCCATGCCCCACACAGTAGTCAGGGTTCCCCCGTTGGTGGCCCTTCGGCGGGCAGAACTAGTCTCGGGGGGTCGCGGCACGGTGCCGTGACGAAGGGGGAACTTCACGTGAAGACCAAGGCCGCCGTTCTCTGGGAAGTCAACGCTCCGTGGAGCATCGAGGAGATCGAACTCGACCCGCCGAAGGCCGGCGAGGTCCTGGTGAAGATGGTCGCCTCCGGCATGTGCCACTCAGACGAGCACCTTGTCACCGGCGACCTTCCCGCCAACATCCCCGTCATCGGTGGTCACGAGGGCGCGGGCATCGTGCAGGAAGTCGGTCCCGGCGTCACTTGGCTGCAGCCCGGCGACCACGTCATCTTCGGTTTCATCCCCTCGTGCGGCAAGTGCCCCAGCTGCTCGAACGGTCACCAGAACCTGTGCGACCTCGGAGCCGCCATGGGACTCGGCCTGCAGATCGCGGACGGCACCTCGCGCCACCACGCGAACGGCAAGGACCTCAGCCTCATGTGCATGCTCGGCACCTTCGCCCACCACACGGTGGTGAACGAGGCGTCGTGCATCAAGGTGGACAACGACATCCCGCTCGACAAGGCGTGCCTGCTCGGTTGTGGCGTCATCACCGGCTGGGGTTCCTCGGTCTACGCGGCCGATGTCTCGCCCGGTGACACCGTGTGCGTCGTCGGCGTGGGCGGCATCGGCGCGAACGCCGTGCAGGGCGCCAAGCTCGCGGGCGCGAAGCGCATCATCGCGATCGACCCGGTCGAGTTCAAGCGCGAGAAGGCGATGGAGTTCGGCGCCACACACACCGCCAGCTCGATGGCCGAGGCGTTCGGCCTGGTGCAGGAACTGTCGTGGGGAACCATGGCCGATAAGGTCATCATGACGATGGGTGTCGGCGACGGCGGCGTCCTCGGTGAAGCGATGGCACTCACCGCCAAGCGCGGCCGAGTGGTCGTCACCAACATCCACCCGGCCATGGAGACCAAGGGCGCCGGCATCAGCCTGCTCGACCTCACGCTCATGGAGAAGCAGCTCGTTGGTTCGTTGTTCGGTTCGGGCAACCCCCGCGCCGACATCCCGAAGTTGCTCGGCCTCTGGCGCGAGGGCAAGTTCGACCTCGAGGGTCTCATCACCCGCACCTACCCGCTCGAGGGGATCAACCAGGGCTACCAGGACATGCGCGACGGCAAGAACATCCGTGGCGTGCTGGTCTACGAATAGAACGAAACGAACAGACGAAACGGAACACAGGGGAACAACATGAAGTCACGTGCAGCAGTCCTGCGGGGCATCGACCAGGCATGGCAGATCGAGGAAATCACCGTCGACCCGCCGAAGGCGAACGAGGTCCTCGTCAACTGGAAGGTGGCAGGCATGTGCCACTCCGACGAGCACTTCGTCACCGGCGACATGGTGCCGCCCCAGGACCTTCTCGACCTGATGGGCGCGAAGTTCTTCCCGTTCATCGGCGGCCACGAGGGCGCCGGCGTCGTGGTGGAGGTCGGCCCCGGTGTCACGTCGCTGAAGCCCGGTGACCACGTGTCTGCCAGCTTCGTCCCGTCATGCGGCCGCTGCCGTTACTGCTCCACCGGCCGCCAGAACCTGTGCAACTACGGCGCGGGCACCCTGATGGGCCACATGATCACCGACGGCACGCCGCGCCACTTCGACGCATCGGGCGAGCCGGTCACGCTGATGGCGAAGCTCGGCACGTTCAGCGAGTACGCAACCGTCGCCGAGGCATCGCTCATCAAGGTCGATGACGACCTGCCGATGGACGCCGTCGCTCTCGTGTCGTGCGGTGTCGCCACCGGTTGGGGCTCGGCCACCAAGCGTGCCGACACTCAGCCCGGTGACACGGTCGTCGTCGTCGGCATCGGCGGCATCGGCATCAACGCGGTGCAGGGTGCGCGCATGGCCGGTGCGAAGCGCATCATCGCCATCGACCCCGTCGAGTTCAAGCGCGAGAAGGCAATGGAGATGGGTGCCACGCACACCTTCCCGTCCATGGCCGAGGCGATGCAGGCCGTCAACGAGATCACCTGGGGCGAGATGGCCGACCGCGTCATCATGACGCCGGGTGTCCTGCACGGCGACATGATGGAAGAGGCAATGGCACTCGTCGGCAAGGGCGGCACGTGCGTCGTCACCGCCATCTCGCCGATGACCGAGAACGACGTGAAGATGAACCTCTTCCAGCTGGCGATGTGGAACAAGGAAGTGAAGGGCACCATCTTCGGCAGCCTGAACCCGCGTGCCGACATCCCGGCCCTTCTCGGCATGTACCGCGCCGGACAGCTGAAGCTCGACGAACTGATCACCAAGCGCTACTCCCTCGACGAGATCAACGAGGGTTACCGTGCAATGCGCGAAGGTGAGAACATTCGCGGCGTCATCGTGAATGACTGACCAGTCACGGCTTCTCTCCGCGCTCACCGACCATGTCGTCGGGCGCACGCGCGAGCTTGAACTCGTGGTGGCGGCGCTCGCCGCGAACCGCCACGTCTTGCTCGAGGGTCCCCCGGGCACCGGCAAGTCCACGCTGCTGCGCGCCGTGTCCACAGGGCTCGGCATCGGTTTCGAGTTCGTGGAGGGCAACGCGGAGCTCACGCCTGCTCG
>JBEGJV010000088.1:0-6930 GCA_041184385.1 Actinomycetota bacterium | reverse complement strand
ACATCGCAGGACGGGTCGGCCACGAGCTCCGGGTGCGTGCCGGGCTCGCTGGAAACGACGACCGCATCTTCCAGGTGGGGGGCCGCATTCGAGGCCTCGGCGAACTTGCCGCCGAACTCGCCGAACACCAGGTGCTGACTGCGCGTGCGGATCAGACCGAACGTGGCTGCGTCCCAGAACACCGTGGAACCACCGTTGCCGAGGACGATTTCCCATCCATCGGGGAGACCGAAGAGCGACACCAAACCGTCACGCACCGAACCGACGATGTCCTTCACCGGTGCCTGACGGTGGGACGTGCCCATCACCGATGATGCACGGGCGACAATCGCTTCGATCTGTTCGGGACGCACCTTCGACGGGCCGCAGCCGAACCGTCCGTCGCGAGGGAGCAGATCGGGGGGAATCTGGAAACCAAGTTGGTTCTTGTTGCTCACCCTGTCATCCTATTTGTCATGCCAGGTCCCGCCGAATTGCGTCGTGTTTCCGCCCGTCTGGGTGCCATTGCAGAGTCCGCCACACTCGCAGTTGATGCGAAGGCGAAGGCACTGAAGGCACAGGGTCAGAACGTCATCGGCTTCGGTGCGGGTGAGCCCGACTTCCCGACTCCGGCGAACATCGTCGAGGCAGCAGTGAAGGCTGCACAGGACCCGAAGAACCACCGTTACACGCCAGCTGCCGGTCTGCCGGAACTGCGCGAAGCGATTGCCGCCAAGACGCTGCGCGACAGCAAGTACGCCGTGACCGCCGATCAGGTGCTCGTCACCAACGGCGGAAAACACGCCGTGTACGTGGCGTTCTGTGCGCTGTGCGACGAGGGTGACGAGGTCATCCTGCCGGCGCCGTACTGGACCACGTACCCGGAGGCCGTCACGCTCGCGGGCGGTGTTCCCGTGGTCGTCGACACCGACGAATCCACCGATTTCAAGGTCACCATCGAGCAACTCGACCGCGTCCTCACGCCGAAGACGAAGGCTCTCGTGTTCGTGTCGCCCAGCAACCCCACGGGTTCGGTGTACACGCCGGAGGAGACCAAGGCCATCGGTGAGTGGGCGCTGCGCAACAAGGTGTGGGTCATCACCGACGAGATCTACGAGCACCTCACGTTCGGGAAGCACACGTTCTCGTCGATGCCCGCGCTCGTGCCGGAGCTCGCGGGTCAGACGCTCGTCCTCAACGGCGTCGCCAAGACCTACGCCATGACCGGCTGGCGCGTCGGCTGGATGATCGGCCCGAAGGACATCATGAAGGCCGCCATCAACTTCCAGTCGCACACAACCTCGAACGTGGCGAACGTGTCACAGATCGCCGCACTCGCCGCTGTCAGCGGTGACCTCTCGGCGGTGTCGAAGATGCGCGAGGCGTTCGAGCGCCGCGGCCAGACGATGTGGAAGATGCTGAACACCATCCCCGGTGTCACCTGCATGGAACCGCAGGGTGCGTTCTACTGCTACCCGAACTTCTCGAACCTGCTCGGCCGCACCGTGAACGGCAAGAAAGCCTCCACCACGCTCGAGCTCGCGGACCTCATCCTCTCCGAGGCACAGGTTGCGATCGTGCCGGGCGAGGCCTTCGGCACCCCCGGTTTCGCGCGGTTCTCGTTCGCCCTCGGCGACGATGACCTGGCCGAGGGCGTGCAGCGCATCATCGACCTGTTCGCGTGACGCCGAACGACGGCATCCCGACCGCATAACCCTCGCCCGTCACAGACCTGCTACGGTCAATCGCGCACGTCGGAGACGGCGTGCAGCACAGCCTTCAGCGAAGTCCGGTGAGATCCCGGCACTGTCCCGCAACGGTGATGTGGGTGCACTTCCGGTGCACTGCACGAGTCCGGTCGCCTGATTGTTGTGTGCGAACAACCAACCCTCGAAGGAAGGGCGGTCCGCGGAGGCAACGGCGTCAGCCGTCAATCGTGACCCACTCTTCTTTCTCCAATCTTCGGAGGAAGAACCCATGAAGAAGACACTCATCACGAGGCGAGTCGCCATCCTGGCGGCCGCCTCGCTCTCGTTCCTGGCCGCGTGCGGCGGCTCGGGCACGTCGAGCGACACGACCGTGGCCGCGTCGGCGGGCAACGGCAAGAAGATCCTCAGCCTGTCACCGACGGCAACCGAGATGCTCTACGCGATCGGTGCGGGCGACCAGGTGGTCGCCGTCGACAGCCTGAGCAACTACCCCGCGGAGGCAGCCGACAAGCTCACCAAGATCTCGGCGTTTGAGCCGAACGCAGAGGCAATCCTCGGGTACAACCCGGACATCGTGCTCATCTCGAACGACATGAACAAGATCACCGAACAGCTGAAGACCGCAAAGCCGGACATCACGGTGTGGACCGGTGCGATGGCAACCACCATCGATGACGTGTACGCACAGATCACCGACCTCGGCGTGGTCACGGGTCATGACGCCGAAGCGGCTGCCCTCGTCACCAAGATGAAGGCTGATCTCGCCGCTGCGACGGACGGTGTCACGGCGCCCGAAGGTGCCTCGTACTACTACGAGCTCGACAACACGTACTACAGCCTGACCTCGAACACCTTTGTGGGGTCGCTGCTGAAGTCGACGGGTATCACGAACATCGCCGACGGTGTGGAGGCCGGCAACGACTGGCCCCAGCTGAACGCGGAGTCGATCATCAAGGCGAACCCGACCGTCATCTTCCTCGCCGACACGAAGTGCTGCCAGCAGGATGCCGCTGCGGTGGCCAAGCGCGCCGGATGGGACGGCATCGATGCGGTCAAGAACGCCCGCGTCGTGGAACTCGACGACGACATCGCCTCTCGGTGGGGACCGCGCATCGTCGACCTGGTGAAGCAGATGGTGGAATCCATCAAGTCGCTCCAGAAGTAACGAACCAATCCACCACGGAACGACCATGGAGACCGTCGCGCACGCAGAGCAGGGCAGGGGCACCGCCTGGCTGCTCGGCTCTGCGTGCGCACTGGTCCTGGCGCTCGTGATCGGCGTTGCCATCGGCCCGGCCGGTCCTGCGTGGTGGCGCGTACCGTTGGAACTGCTCGATCGTCTCCCGCTGGTGGCAGTCGACAGCGGTGTGAACGCAACCGATTGGTCGATCATCTGGAACATCCGGATGCCGCGCGTCGTTCTTGCCGCACTCGTCGGTTCGACGCTCTCCATCGCGGGTGCCAGTTACCAGGGCGTGTTCCGCAACCCGCTGGTGGACCCGTACCTGCTCGGCGTGGCCGCGGGCGCGGGCCTCGGTGCCACCGTGGTGTTCACCGTGAACCGCTCGGGCAGCCTCTCCTGGCCGGTCGATCCATTGCCGCTCATCTCGTTCGTCGGCGGCCTCACCGCCGTGCTCGTGACGTACGTGGTGGGCTCCGCATTCGGCAGCGACCGCAGTTCCACCACGCTCGTGTTGGCAGGAGTCGCCGTGACGTCGCTCGCGACCGCCATCCAGACGTTCCTGTTGCAGCGCAACAGCGACGTCGTGCGGCAGGTGTACTCGTGGATCCTCGGCCGACTCTCCACCGCCACATGGGGTGACGTCCGACTGGTGCTTCCCTATGTGCTCGTCAGCACCGGTGCGCTGTTGATGCACCGCCGTCTGCTCGATGTCCTGCGCGTCGGAGACGAGGAAGCGAGCGCGCTCGGCGCCGACGTGCGGCGCATCCGTCTCGTCGTTGTCGTGGCGGCGACGCTCGGCACCGCAGCCGTCGTCGCAGTGAGCGGGCTCATCGGGTTCGTCGGCATCATCGTGCCCCATGCCGTCCGTCTGCTCGTCGGCTCCAGTTACCGACTGGTGCTCCCGCTCACCATGATCCTCGGTGCGGCGTTCCTGATCATCGCCGACATCCCCGGCCGCGTGCTGGACAAGCCGGCCGAGACCCCGATCGGCGTCGTCACCGCGTTCCTCGGCGCGCCCTTCTTCCTTCTCATCCTCCGCACGAGGCAGAACCAGAAATGACCTCTCTTGTCTTCGAGAACGTCGGCGTCCGGTACGGCAACCACACCGCCGTGCAGGACTTCAGCGACACCGTGCGCCCCGGCGAGTGGCTGTGTGTGATCGGCCCGAACGGTGCGGGGAAGTCCTCGTTGCTGCGTTCAATCGTCGGTGTCGCGCCGCACGACGGGCGGATGCTGGTGGACGGCGCGCCGTTGCACTCGCGCAGTGCCAGGCGCCGCGCGCAGTTGATCGCGTACGTGCCGCAGAACCCGGTGCTGCCGACCGGCATGACGGGTCGTGAGTACGTGCTGCTCGGCCGCAACCCGTTCGTGTCCCACTTCGGCCGCGAGACGCGCCACGACGTGACCATGGTGCACGACGTGATCGAGCGCCTCGACCTTGCCGAACTTGCGGACCGCAACATCGACACGCTCTCTGGGGGCGAGCGCCAGCGTCTCGTGATCGCGAGAGCAGTCGCGCAGGAGGCGCCGATTCTGCTTCTCGACGAACCGACCAGCGCACTCGACATCGGCCACCAGCAGCAGGCGCTCGAATTGGTTGACAGGCTGCGCCGCGAGCACGGACTCACCGTGATCAGCGCGATGCACGACCTGACGCTCGCGGGCATCTACAGCGACCGCTTGGTCTTGATGCACGAGGGCCACCGTGTCGCAAACGGCACGGCAGAGGAAGTGCTGCGGCCCGAGACCCTCGCGGAGTTCTACGGGGTCTCCGTTCGCGTGCATCGTGAACCCGACGGCACGATCATCGTGGTGCCGAGCCGCACGATCGATCTGCGCTGAACCTGCTCGGTTCCGTTCGCTGACCTACGCTGGAACCCGTGAGGAAGTTCGTGTGGCCCGCCATCGCCGTGCTGATAGCGGTCGCACAGTTGTATCTGCTTCTCGACACGAAGAGCGCCTCCGAGGTCTACGTGCCCGTGCCCGGCACCTCAACCACAACAACGACGACGCCAGGCAGCACCGTGAAGGCCCCGTGGGGGTCAGTCACCTCGGAGAGCTTCAAGGTGGAGGAGATCAACACGTGCAAGGACTTCACGTTCGACCTGCAGGTCACCGACCTCGCACCGATCGGTGACCCCAACAAGTTCATCGAGATCAAGGGGGTCTCGGGGTACCTCTTTGCGGTCACCGGTGCAACGCTGAAGGTGGGGTCGAACCCCGTCACGTTCACCCTGTGCCGGCGCGAGCAGGACCAGTGGCGCACGCGAGTGGAGACCCCGTGGCGCACGCGTGACTTCACCGTGAAGTCGTACCCGAAGTGCGCACACTTCTTCGTCGACTCCCTGGTGGAGGGAGAGTCGCTGCAGTTGATCACGTCGTGCCCCGCGGTGAAGTGAGCCGTGGACACGCCGGACCTGCGTCTGATTGACCGTTGTGTGGAGGCCTGCACCGCCGCGCACCAGCGGCTGCTCGAGACGGCCGACATCCTGGACGACGACCGAATGCGCGAAGCCAGCCGACTGCCCGGCTGGACACGGGGTCATGTCCTGAACCATCTGCGCCGCAACGCCGATGGTTTCGCCCTGATGTGTGACGCCGCCCAGCGCGGCGAGGTGGGCCTGCAGTACCCGGGCGGCCTCGCCGAGCGGGAACAGGGGATCGAGGACGGCGCGAACGATCCGGCAGCCACGCTGGTGGCGAATCTGCGCGCCAGCATCTACGAACTCGAGGCGAAATGGTTCCGCGGTGACGGAACCATGTGGATGGGTTCGGGAGTCCTCGGTACCGGTGCAACTGTTCCCATTTCCGATGTCCCGTACCGCCGCCTGCGCGAGGTGGTGGTGCATCTCACCGACCTCGACGTCGGCATTGAGTACGACGAATGGCCCGACCTCTTCGTCCGCATGGAGCTCGACCGCCAGAAGATGGCGTGGGCAGCCAGTCATCCGATGGGTCTCACACAGCTGCCGGGGTACGCGATGAAACTTCCCGACAGGCAACGTCTCGCGTGGTTGCTGCGCCGCACGCATGTCGAGGGAATCCCCGAGGGGCCGGGCCTGTGAGCATCGCCGTGCGCACCCGTTCCCACGAAGACTGCCCGGCGTTCCGCCCATCTCCGTCGTTCGGTCGTCTCCTTCTTGCTTTCCTCGCAACAGTCGGTGCCGTTCTGTTCTCATCGCCGACTGTCGCATCCGCACACTCGGTGCTGCTGTACTCCGCCCCGGCGGCTTCGTCGGTCCTGCCGACGTCGCCGGAGCGGATCGAGCTGGGTTTCAACGAATCCGTCGATGCGAAGCTCTCCGACATCCGTCTGTTCGATTCCGACCAGCGCGAGATCGGGATCGGGGAGACGGTCGCCGGAGCGAACAATGCATCCGTCGTCACGGCCGACATCCCGGAGCTGAAGGACGGAACGTACGTCGTGGTGTGGCGCGTCACCAGCGCCGACGGCCACCCCGTGAACGGCGCGTTCCCGTTCGAGATCGGAACGGTCTCCTCGGGCAAGGGTGCCGATCTGGTGGACAAGGTGGTGGCGGCGGCTCAGCGCACCTCTCCGCTGGGGCCTGCCCTGTCCGTCGGAAAGTTCCTGGGGTTCCTCGGGTTCGTCCTGCTCGCGGGTGTCATGTTGTTCGCCTTCGGCACGCAATTGCTGGGTTCGCGACGCGCGCTGTTGACCGCTCTCACCGGGCTCGTGCTGCTGCTCGTCGGGGCGCTCGCCGTCCTCCTGCTGCAGGGCGCGTACGTGACCGGCGGGGGATGGGGCGACATCGGGAAATGGTCGCTCGTCAACGAGGTCATGCGCACGCGTGTCGGTGGGGCGATCACCGCCCGCATCGTGCTCGCTCTCCTGTGGGTGCTGGTCGTGCAGTCGCTGCGCAGGTCGCCGTGGACCTCGGTGACGTCATTCGTCGTGTGGTTGCTGTCGGTTCTCACGGCGGTCACGTTCTCCGTCTCCGGTCATCCGAGTGCCGACACGCTGACCGGCATCTTCGTGCCGATCGACATCGCGCATCTGGTGGGCATCACCGTGTGGGTGGGCGGGCTGTTCTCGATCAT
>JBEGJV010000087.1:0-8254 GCA_041184385.1 Actinomycetota bacterium | reverse complement strand
GGGTTCGTTCGGTCTGACGTTCAGGGGGTCTGACATGCCTCGTGAGTTGAAGCCGTGTGGGACTGCTGCTGCGTATCGGCGTCATGTGCGTCGTGGTGAGCCTGTTGATGATGCGTGTGCGCAGGCTGCGCGTGATCAGAAGAACGGGCGTGTGGCGGCGCGTCGGGATGCTGTTGCTGATGTGGTGAAGCTCGCCGTTGTGGATGTTGCGTCTGCTGGTGATGAGAAGCCGATTGATGAGCTTGCTGAGGCGCGTGAGACGTTGGCGATGTTGACGGCGGCGATGAGGGCTGGCGCGCCGGGGATGGCTGCGATGGCTAAGGAGCGGACTGCTCTGGTGGAGCGGATCAAGCGTCTTGAGGGTGCTGGGAAGCCGAAGGGGTCGAGGCTGGATGAGCTCGCTAACCGACGTGCGGCAAGGTTCGCAGGTTCCGCGGGTTGAGTTCTACCCTCCGTTTTTTTCGACGGCTGCGGATGACGCGGTTGATCTTGCTGCGATAGCTGGTCTGGTTCTGGATCCGTGGCAGGAGCGTGTGCTTCGGGGCGCTTTGGGTGAGCGTGAGGATGGCCGGTGGACGTCGTTTCGGACGTGTCTGGTGGTGCCTAGGCAGAACGGGAAGAACGCGATCCTTGAGGCGCGGGAGCTTGCCGGCCTGTTCTTATTTGGCGAGAAGGTCATTGTGCATACGGCGCACGAGTACAAGACCGCGAACGAGGCGATGACGTCGATGATGGCGCGGTTGCGTGCCACCCCAGACTTGCTTGAGTTGGTGGAGGGTATCGAGGACGCGGACCTTGACGATGATGCTCGGCGGGTGCCGGGGATGCGGACGGGCAACAAGCCGGGTGTGACGTTGAAGAACGGGAACCGGTTGCTGTACGCGGCGAGGTCGAAGGGTTCGGGTCGGGGTTTCACTGGGGATCTTGTGGTTCTCGATGAGGCGTACGCGTTGACTCTGGATGAGATGGCGGCGTTGTTGCCGACGATGGCGGCACGGTCGATGCAGGGTAACCCGCAGGTGTGGTTCACATCGTCGGCGGGGATGCCGGAGTCAACCCAGTTGGCGGCATTGCGGAAGCTTGCGATGGATGAGTCCGCTGAGCGGCTCGCGTACTTCGAATGGTCTGTGCCGGATGACCGCGCGTCGGATGATGTTGACGCGTGGTATGAGGCGAACCCGGGCTTGGGGATCAGGATCTCCGAAGAGTACGTCCGGGACGAGTTCGACACTCTCGCGAAAAACACGGGCTCGGATGAGCAGTTGTGTTCACCCCGGACGTGTGGGCCGCGGCCGGCACCGGGTCGGATATTGTTGGGGCGCGTGTCCCGACGCTCGATGTCGCGAACGACCGGTCCTGGGCCACGGCAGCGTGGTGCGGGCTCAACCGGGATGGTGTGATCCAGTCCGAGGTTATCCAGCATGAGCGGTCACCGCACTGGGTGGTGGGGTGGTTCTCGTCGATGTTCGACCGGAATCCGCGGATGCCGCGGCGCGTGTACTGTGCGCCAGGCGGTGCCGCTGCGGTGATGGGCGACCAGTTCACCAAAGCCGGCATCGAACTTGTCGTGCTGTCACGAGCTGACTATGCCACCGCGTGCGCCGAATACTACGACGGGATCACCTCGGCACCGGCCGGGATTGTCCACCGCGCGGAGGGGCAAACACCCCTCGACGTGGCGGTTGGTGGGGCGGCGTGGTCAACGGGGGAAACGCGCGTGTGGGATGCCCGCAAGTCGACGTCGATCATCTGCCCGCTTGTCGCGGTGTCTATCGGGCCGCGCGCGTTCGCCATTGAGTCGGAGAAAACGTTGCCGGACATCCTCGACACGGTCGGGTAACCGCAGAGAGGGAGATCCGAGATGAGCAAGCGACTCGTTGCCGCGCTGACCACAGTTCTCGAGCTCGCCGGGGTTGCCCTCATTGTCTGGGGGTTGTGGATGTGGCTGGTGCCGGTCGCGCTGGTCGTTGCTGGTGTTGCGTGTATCGCGCTGTCGTTCTTCTGGACTCGTGGGGGTAACGCATGAGCGTGTTCTTCCGCGACGCCGCCAGTGGAATCCCGGGGCTTGTGAGCCCGACGCGCACAGGGCAGTGGCACCGCCGGCCGGGCAAGAAGGCGCACCTGTCGCATTCGGCGATGTGGGCGTGTGTGCGGTTGCGTGCCGACCTTGTGTCGACGCTTCCGATCGACACGTTCCGGAAGGTGCCGTGGGGTCAGGTTGAGGTTCCGAAACCGCCCGTGCTTGTTGAGCCGGGTGGTGCGGAAGTTGACATCGTCGAGTGGATGTACTCGACCCAGTCGGACTTGGACAGCCTGGGGAACACGTTCGGGCTGATCACTGAGAAGGATGGCGTTGGGCTGCCGCGCCGGATTGATCTGGTCGCACGCGAAGACGTCCGTGTCCAGTCGTCACGGGGTGTTGTGTCGTACTGGGTGCAGGGCAAGCGCCGGGACCGCGCCGAGTTGTGGCATGAGCGTCAGTTCACGTCGTCGGGTTCTGTGGTGGGGATGTCGCCGGTTGCGTACGCGGCCCTGTCACTGCAGCAGTATTCGTCGGCGCAGGAGTTCGCTGCGGCGTGGTTCGGTGGTGGCCTGATCCCGACCGCGCACCTGAAGTATGGCGAAGCGAAGGTGCCAGCCGAACAGTCCGAGGCGATCAAGGAACGGTTCAAGGTCGCGATCGAGAACGGTGAACCGTTCGTCACGGGTAAGGACTGGGAGTATCACCCGATCGACGCTGCCGCCGCGCAGGCGACGTTCATCGAGACGATGCGGTTCACCGACATTGAGATCGGCCGGTTCTTCGGTGTCCCGGGTGACTTGTTCGACGCGGCCGTTGAGGGCTCGAGCATCACGTACGCGAACATCACGCAACGGAACCTGCAGTTCCTGGTTCAGAACCTTGGGCCGGCTATTCAGCGGCGTGAGAAGGCGCTGTCGAAGCTTCTCCCGTCTCCCCGGTTCGTCAAGCTCAACAGTGACGCGCTGCTGCGGATGGACCCGGAAACAGTGTCGACGATGCTCGGGCAGCAGATCAAGGACAAGATGCGTGCCCCGTCCGAGGCGCGCGAGTTGCTGAACCTGCCGCCGTACACGCCTGAGCAGATCGAAGAGTTCAAGACCCTGTTCCCGGCCGAGTTCAAGGAGACCCCGGCTGGGGCGCAGAGAGGAGACGCGAGATGACCATCGCAATCGCAGCAGACATCGACGGGCGCCGCGCCGCAGCTCTCGCCGAACCCGGACAGTTCCCGTCAACCGCGGCCCGTTCGCAGGAGTTCGGCGCGCAGATCCGCGCGCAGATCGTCGAGCGTGACGGGAAGAAGTTCTACCAGGTCGACGGGTATGCCTCCACCGTTGAGGAGACGTACGAGATGTACGACTTCTGGGGCCCCTACGACGAGGTCATCGACGCTCGCGCGTTCGACAACACGCTCGCACGGAACCCGGATGTCGCGTTCCTGCTGAACCACCGCGGCATGACGATGGCTCGCACCACATCCGGAACGCTCGCCCTGTCGACGGATGAGAACGGCCTCAAGGTGCAGGCGTTCCTCAACCCAGAACGCACCGACGTTCGCGACATGGTGATCGCGATCAACGACGGCGACATCGACCAAATGTCGTTCGCGTTCCGGATCGTCCGGGGCCAGTGGTCGCCGGACTACACCGAGTACCGGATTCTCGAGGTCGACCTCGATCGTGGCGACGTGTCCGCGGTGAACTACGGCGCGAACCCGAACACGTCGATCAGCGCCCGGGCAAAAGCGGCTCTCGCTGCGGTCGAAGACCTTCCCGAGCCCGTGCTGCGGGCACTGGTCGCGCGCGGCCAGGAACGCCTCAGCCACCCCGAACCCGATTCGGAGCGTTCCGTGGCTCAGGACGTACTCGCCACCTACCTCGCGAAAGACGCGCTCACCGCGTCTCTTTGAGTTCTTCCCTTCACCGACCGGTGAAGGGTTCACCCGCGCACGCACGGCCCATGCAGATGACGGACGGCCACGCCAGATGAGCGACGCATCGCGCACCCCCGAGTCCCCTGCATGGGGAGGAAGGAGGGCTTCTCATGTTTGAGAAGATCCTCGCGGATCTGCGGGCAAAGCGCGCCGCAGCCGCATCGAAGGTTGAAGCGCTCCGCGCTGAGGGCGGTGTCCTTGCGACCCGCGACGCGCTGAGCGCCGAGGAGCAGGAGCGGTCGCTTGCGATCGTCACCGAGCTCGGTCAGGAGCGCGCGAACATCGCGACGCTCGACGGGCAGATCGCGCAGGTCGAGGCGGAGCGTGACGCTGACGCAGAGCAGCAGCGCGCCGCCGAGGTCCGCACGCCCGCGGCGGGAGCCCCTGCCGCTCGTGTGGGGAACGAGCCGAACCCGGTCTACCGCAAGGGTGACACGGAGCACTCGTACTTCCGCGACCTGTACGACGCGAACCGTGGAGGCTTCGAGGGTGACGCTGCACGTCAGCGTCTCGCGCAGTCCCAGGAACGCGCCGCGTCGTCGACCGCTGGTTCCGGTGGTGAACTTGCGCCGCCTCTGTGGCTGATCGATGACTTCGTCGAGATCGCACGCGCCGGCCGCGTCACCGCGGACCAGATGAACGTCCGCCCGCTGCCGCAGGGCATCTCGTCGGTCAACGTGCCGAAGCTGACCGGGAACACCACACCGGCGGTCACGCAGACGCAGAACACGACCGTCACCGAGGGATCCTTCACGACCACCTCGGTGTCGTCGGGTATCGCGGAAATCTCGGGCAAGCAGACGGTCTCGATCGCGCTGCTGCGCCAGTCGGGCACGCCGCTGGATGACATCATCATCTCGGACCTCGCGACCGCGTACGCGGTCACGCTGGACACGCAGGTGATTTCCGGTTCGGGTGCGAACGGTCAGCTCCGCGGTCTGATCACCGCCGGCACGACCGTGACGTACACCACGACGGTCCCGTCTGTTGTGTCGGTGACGGCTGCGAACAGCTTCTACTCGAAGCTGCTCAAGGGCAAGTCGACGCTCGCGACCGACCGGAAGCTCCCGGCAGACAAGATCATCATGACCCCCGCACGGTGGGACTGGATCCTGTCGGCTCTGGACAGCTCCAACCGTCCGCTGGTCGTCCCCGAGGGGCCCGCGTTCAACCAGGCCGCGGCTACCGGTGAGCCGGTCGCGGAAGGGTTCGCTGGTCGCATCCTCGGACTGCCCGTGTACGTCGACCCGAACATCCCGCAGAACCTGGGCGCGGCGACCAATCAGGACGTCGTGTTCGTGCTCCGCACCGCGGACATGTGGCTGTGGGAGTCGGAGCTCGAGACGGCGTCGTTCGACGCGACCCTCGCGGCGCAGAACAGCGTGCTGTTCCGTGTCCTCGGGTTCGCAGCGTTCATCCCCGACCGCTTCCAGGCGTCGGACCAGGTGATCGCCGGTACGGGCCTGGTCGCACCGACGTTCTGATCGACAAGTAGTCGCCCCTGATCAGGGCGATCAGGTGTGGGGTGGGGTTCCTGTTCCCCACCCCACACCGCCCCAAACAGGGAAGAAGAGAGAAGTGAAGAGCAGAGATCGTGTCTCTATCGCATGGATCGACCCCGGGCAGGTTGACGGGGCGTTCATGACGTCCATCATCGAGGTGGTCCGCGCAAGGTCCGAACGTGTCGACGGGATCATCCGCATCGAGGGTGGACTGTTGTCGAGGCAACGCAACGAGGTTGTTAAGACGTTCCTGGACCACACCACAGCCGAGTGGCTGTTCATGATCGACTCCGATGAGCAACTGTCGGTGCAAGCGTTCGACAAGATCATCGGAACCGCGCACGCCGAAAACCGGCCCGTCGTCGCGGGCTTGTACTTCGGGACGTGGCCGTCGCCGGGGTTGCTGCCGAAGCCGGTCCCACATCTGTACCGGCAGGCTGACGACGGGGTGTCTGTCGTGCCTGTGGTCGATTACCGCGAGGACACGATCATTGAGATCGACGCGGCCGGCACCGGTTGTCTCCTCGTCCACCGAAGCGTGCTCGAGATGATCCGCGAGAACGCGGATCCGCACGAGGGCGACGCGTGGTGCTGGTTCCGCGACCTTCCCTTGAACGGGTTGTGGCTCGGTGAGGATCTGTACTTCTGCCGCCGCATCCGGTCGCTGGGGTTCCCGATCCACGCGCACACCGGGGCGATGCTCCCGCACCGCCGCCGGTACTGGCTCGATGACCGCCAGTTCCTCGCAGCGAGAGAGGCAGCGATGCAGACCAGACCCGACCAGGCGCCAGAGAACCGTCCCGAAGCACCCGACCGGGACACCGCAGATCACCGCCCGCTCGTTCACCGGTAGGAGGCTGTCATGCCCGTTGATATCGGCACCGAGAAGACCGTCACATGGTCGACCACTACGGGCAAGACTGTGACGTTGACGGTGACTCGCCCAGACGGTGTGCAGGCCGAGGCGGTGTCAGCGACGGAGGCGTCGGGCACATACTCGGTCGACGTAGCCACCCCGCTCGCTGGACGGTACTTGCTGGCGTGGGAGAACACCACCGACTCGGTGACGTACACGGACACGCTCGAGGTGTGGCCCACTGACCCCCGGTTCCTGATCTCACTCGATGACGCTGCCGCGTCGTTGCAGTGGAACGCCGCGTCGAAGGCGGATGCGGTGAGCATGGCCATGCTTCGGCTGTACGTCGCCGCGGCAACCCCGATCATTGAAGACATCGCTGGTGCGGTTCTCGTGCGGACGGTGGAACAGTTCGCGGACGGTGGCAAGACCGGTGTGCTGCTGTGGGAACGCCCATCGGACATCCTCACTGTTGAGGTGGATGGTGTGGCAATCACCGACTACGTCGTGAACAAGTCCGCGGCGATCCTCTACCGGGGCAGATACGGGGAGCGGTTCGACCAGGGCCGGCAGATCATCCGCATCGTGTACAAGACCGGTGAGGATGGCGTAGCCCCGAACCTTCAGCTCGCGACCCGTGAGCTTGTGCGTCACCTGTGGCAGGTCGGCCAGCAAGCGACCCAGGGTGTACCGGCAGAGTACGGGCAACGACCAATGGGCACCACTCCGTCAGGTTTCGCGGTTCCGAACCGCGTGATCGAGTTGGCGTCCGCGACACACACCCTGCCTGGGGTGGCCTGATGGCTGGGTTCAGGGACCGGACCGGGTTCTACGTCCTCAAAGCTGCCCTGTTCGACGCGGCAGTGACCCTGTTCAGCGAATCAGCACCGGAGTTCGAGCAGAACTGGGGTGTCGCGATCCGCAAGCGTGGGCAGTGGGCGAACTGGTTGGGTGGTGACGCCGACCAGCAGCCGGGCCCGTTCGCGCCGACGAAACCGCGTGACGAGACGATCCGGGTTCAGGTCGAGTTCTGGGCTATCCGTTCTGGTCCTGTGGGTGCGGCGCGTGAGGCCGAGGAATACGTGTACGACCGTGCCGGCGAGTTGGAGAAGCACGTTCGCGACTACCCGACTTTGGGTGGTGTCGCCAGACATTGTTTCCTGAACCGCCTAGCAGTGGACACGCGGTCATACAAGGTCGACGACTCGATGGGCTACCTCGCTGGGGTGGGGCTCGAGTTCCAAGGTCTCGTTCGGATCACCGGGTAACGAAAGGACAACCCATCATGCTTCTCATCCACAACTCCCCGATGGGGCGCCTGCACGTTCCCGGCGCTGGTGTCGTGGAACGCGGTGTCGCGTTCGAGGTTCCCGACCCGATCGGTCGGAGTCTGTTGCAGCAGTACGAGGTGTTCTCTGAGGCACCGTCACGCAAGAAGGGAAGTGAGTCCTGATGGCAACAATGGTCGAGCATCAGCTCGGTTTCAAGAAGGAATCGACGTTCGGCACGGCCGTGACGGTGGACCGGTTCCTCGAGTTCAACACGGCACCGCCGAAGATGGAGAAGACCATCGAGCAGGGTGACGGCGCACGGCCTGGTGGCCGGGTGGAGCGTGGCATCCACCGGAACGTTGTCGCTACGCGCGGTTCGATCGAGATCGAGCAGGTCGTGTCGTCGAGCGGGTTCGGGACGATGTTCGAGCTGCTGATGGGGTCTGGGGCTTCGGCGGAAGTTTCCACGGGCCTGTATCAGCAGTTGTTCACGTTCGGTTCCACGAACCGGAAGCCGTCAGCGACGATCCAGGTGGGCACGGTGATGGCTGATGCGTCCGGCACGGTGTCTCCGCAGACTCTCGTGGGTGCGTTCTGCAACAGCTTCGAACTGTCGATCGCGCAGGCTGGCCTTCTGACATTGAAGTCGTCGTGGGTTGCGAAGGAGTACAA
>JBEGJV010000086.1:0-7068 GCA_041184385.1 Actinomycetota bacterium | reverse complement strand
TTTATGTACTTCTCGGAATATCCCGCCCAAAGACCTGCTCTAAACGACATCAACATGGACATCAATAGTGCCAAAGTTGAGAGAATTGTGAATGTGGTTCTGCCATACGCGTTTCGTCCTGTTGCGCGCAAGATTCTGATGACGACTGCGAAGACGGCGGCGCAAATCATTAGTACGGTGCTGCCTGTGTGGAGTATAAAACTACGACGACACCACTCTTTAAGACCCCAGAAAAAGTTGTCGAGGGTGCGTTGAAGCGAGTATCCGGGGTCGAGCAATACAAGAATCTCGTGCCCGCGGCGCAATTTGTCAAGTGTGATTGAGACACTCTCTATAAACAATATGTGTACTACAAGCATGCAGAGAGTTGTACAAATCCCGGTGCAGATCAGTCGTATCCAAGACATGACTTTTGATTTTGAAACTACGAGGGTGCTGATGAGTAGTACAAGAATCCCTGGAGCCGTCGTGGCCTTAGCGAACAATCCAAGCCAAATTGCAAGCGCTCCAACTACGCCGACAAGCCAAGCATCTGACCATTCCAGTTGCTGACGATGAAGCAACTCGACACATGCAATACCACCCAAAGTCAATGCGAGAACGTTGAGCCAGTTGTACGACGGCGTGATTAGTCCGGTCGCGTAGTACGAAAATGGGATGGTGAGTCCTACTAACCCGAAAAGGTGTCGTGAGAATTGTGTTGATGGTGAGAGAAGTTCTGAAGTTCGAAAACCCAAAATGAAGCCCGTGGTGCTGAGAAGAACTAGGCCGAGTATTCGAAAGAGCCACACCTTCTGAAACGAAAAAGATAATAGTAGAGACGTGTAGTCGGCGAAGGGGTTGTGAAACGCCGCATGACGATTTGTCGTCGTTGCTGAAAGCAGGTACATGCCTTCATCTGTGAGATCGAGCCCTCTGATCGAGCTGTCGACTATTAGGTATGTCGTGAAGGAAGCAACGCAGTACAGAAGTGTGAACACAGCTACAGATGGTCTGAAAGATCTGGACTTAGTCATTGCGACCACGCTAGCTACGGTCGAGTTTTTTGGGCGACTTCATGTTTTCTCATCTCGCCAAGTATCGATTTGTCAAACAGTCCAAGAGCCGTGGATATTGACGGTGCCCTCATCGAACGTGTCGTGTTGGTGCACGTCGAATCGGATCCGCTTCTCCCAGTGGTCAAAAGGGCTTACTTCGGCAACGTCGGAAAGCGCAACCGTCAGGTCGTAGGTGCCCTGGAGAAGGGGCAGCGAATCAATGTCCAGGTCAACATGACCGGTTCCAAAAAGTCGGGGAATCTGCACGCCCTTCCTCTTCGTGTTGGAACCCCAAACGTTCATGCCATGCAGGTGAGTGATCCGTACTCCAACCACAGCATCTGAGATTGGGGTTGGGGCGTCGAAGTGAACCCTGATCCGCATCGGCTTTCCGGTGCGGAAGAGACTGCTGACTTTGTCCTCCGAGAACATCTCGACCTTGGTGATGAGGGCCTCCCCGGATCCCCAACGATCACCGATCTCACCCTCTTCTCGCGGGAGTGCATTGTGGCTCTCACCGCTGTAGGCGCGGACCACCTCCAATGCTGTGCCTAGCTCCTTCAGATTTCCTTTGTCAATCCACGCGGCGTGATCACAAATCTGCTCGACCTGGGATAGTCCGTGACTGACAAGAACGATGGTTCTGCCATCATGACGGAACTGTTCGATTTTCTCGTAACAGCGCTGTTGGAACGCCGCATCACCAACGGCCAGGACCTCGTCAATGAGAAGAATCTCGGGTTCGACGTTGGCGGCAATTGCGAAACCGAGACGCACGACCATCCCAGACGAATAGTTCTTCACGGGAGTGTCGATGAAGTTGCCGAGCCCTGCGAAATCGACAATCTCATCGAAGCGGCTTGCAATCTCGCGGTTGGTCATGCCGAGAATCGCCCCGTTCAGGAAGACGTTTTCGCGTCCACTCAGTTCAGGATGAAAACCCGCTCCGAGTTCGAGAAGCGCGGAGAGTCGACCGTGGACCTGCAGAGTTCCCTTGTCCGGCGTGAGAATGCCGGCCAGGCACTTCAACAATGTGCTTTTGCCAGATCCATTCGAGCCGATGATGCCGAATGTTGAACCGGTGGGAATCTCGAAACTCACGTCCCTCACGGCCCAGAATTCTTCGTGCTTTGCGCGTCGACCGCGGAGAATGGCGGTCTTCAGGTACTGGTTGTGTTCTGTGTACAGCCTGAACTTCTTCCAGACGTGATCTATGGAGATTGCTGTGGTCATGGGAGTACCCGACGTGCGGTGTTCCAATGTTATGTGCGACAGACGAAGATCGGCGACCACTCACATGCGTGTGGAGCCAGTGGTATTGTCCAAAAGACCATTTGGACGTTCTGAGGGCAGCATGACCACATCCGAAGAGGTACTCACCGAACTGCGGAGAAGGGTCGAAGTCCGCCGGCAGGAAGGGAAGTACCCACCCGATCTTGAGCGCCAACTAGAGGCCGAATTTGCGTCGATCCTTGAAGTCGTCCATCGCGGAGAGGACGAGGTGGACCACATCGCTCACTTGGTGACTGTTTTGAGGCAGGAGGTTCTCTCACTGAACGGTCTGGTGACCAACCAGTCCCGGATCCCAGGTGGACGGCTGTACCACAGAGTGGTGGGGAAGATCGTGGGCAGGCAGACACGAGGAGTGGCACAGCAGACCCAGGTAGCTCTTCAGCGTCAGTTGGATGTGATCGAGCTCATCCAGAGGCAGCTACGCGCCCAACGCGACGCGGATGTGAGGGTTCTCCATCAGATCGAGACGGCTATCAGGGACAGGCTGATGATGGTTGACGCACTGGCCGAGTCGGTTCTCGAACTGGAACGCAAGGCGACAACAAAATCCTGATGACACCACGCCAGCGTGTTCACCAAGTCCTGATCGGGGCTTCGCAAGGAGATGCCGTCACGGGGATGGCATTGGCCCTGCGCGATGGACTGAGAGAACACTTCGACAGTGATGTCTACGCACTCTGGCGGCACGGCCCTGAAATGGAACGCGAGTGTCAATCACTTGATGACATGCCGTTGACATCCGGAGCAGACCTCCTTCTCTATCACCTAAGCATCGGGTATCAGGAAATGCACGACTGGTTGATGGCGCGCGAGGAACCGCTTGCCATCAGCTACCACAATGTGACACCGTCCTCCTTCTATAGAGCACACAATCCGGAATTTGCTGATGATCTTGACCTCGGTCGCAAGGAGATCACGGAACTCAGGAACCGTGTAGTTCTTGCGGTGGCGGACTCGGACTTCAACAAGACCGATCTCGTCGCCGCGGGGTACGAGCATGTTCATGTGATTCCCGCGGGATTCAGCCCGTCACGTTTGGTTGAAGAACCCTATGACCCCTATCTGCTGGCGTCGATGAGATCGCGATATCCGAATGGTTATGTTGTGGCTGTCGGCCAGGTCCTTCCGCACAAGCGGATTGAACAGTTGATGCAGACCATGCACCTCATGAACTCGACATTCTGGGGAAACGTAGGTCTGGTGATCTGCGGTGTTCAGCGCCAGCATGGCTACTTCCAGTCTCTGCTCAGGTATCGCTCACGATGCGCAATGGTTGATGTTCACTTTGCCGGAGCCGTTTCTGACCGTGAACTCGCAACATATGTCCGTGGGGCCAGTGCGTACCTCGGCATGAGTGACCACGAAGGGTTCTGTATTCCTCCTTTGGAAGCTGCAGCGATGGGGGTACCGGTTGTCATCAAAGGTGCCGGTGCGATTCCCGAGTCAATTGGCAACGGTGCACTGCTGTTGCCGGCTGACGCCGGACCGGTGCTTGCCGCAGAGGCTCTCAACGAAGTGCTCACGAATGCTGCTATGCGGCACACTCTGATAGCGAGGGGCCATCAACGAGTGCGTGAATTGCAGGAACAGAGCCACGTTCAGGAGACCATTCGACTGATTGCCGAGGTCGTGGGTTGAGACTTCTGTACGTGGTGCAAAGGTACGGCGAGGACATCGTCGGTGGATCGGAAGCTGCTTGCCGGCAGTTCGCCGAAGCTCTCACTCGCAATGGGCATTCAGTCGAGGTCTTGACAAGTTGCGCCCGAAGTTATGTCACTTGGGAGAACTCCTACGACCAAGGTTCGACTGATGTCAACGGAGTGCTGGTGCATCGCCTGCCTGTCACGGCACCGAGACGCCCCGAGCGATTTGGTCCGACTGACATTTGGCTCATGTCCGAACACAGTTCGCCCCTGCTGTTCGAACAACAACGCTGGGCCCGGCAGATGGGTCCGGACATCACGGGAATGCGGTCCTGGCTCATCGACAACGCACATCGTTTTGACGCTGTCATTTTCATGACCTACCTCTACACGAATGCCGTCATGGGGATTCCGGCCGTAGCGGGCCGAGTGCCGGTGGTGTTTCAGCCGACGGCACATGACGAGCCGTCTCTCCGGATGTCCATCTTCGAATCAGCCTTCCGACTGCCTGATTCGTACCTGTACTTCACGCCCGAGGAAGAAGAGGTGGTGAAGGAACGATTCCGCATTGACCCACCGGGTCGAGTGGTGGGTATCGGAATCGAGATGGAACCAGAAGTAGCGAATGTTGACGCATTCAAGTCGAAGTTTGACCTCAAAGACACCCCGTATCTGCTCTACGTCGGTCGTCTCGACCCGATGAAGGGCGTGAAACAATTGTGCGAGTTTTTTGTCGCGCTGAAGGACATGTACGACGTGCCGTTGAAGCTTGTGCTGGCCGGTGAGGAACTGGTTGAACTTCCCAAGCACGAGGACATCGTGATCACAGGTTTCCTGGATGAGTCGGTCAAGCACGCGGCAATCTCGGGATCTCTTGCCCTGGTGCAGTCGTCCTTCTTCGAGAGTTTTTCCATCGTTCTGTGCGAAGCATGGGTGCAACGACGCCCCGCACTCGTCCAGGGCGCGAGCACCGTGCTCCGTGGCCAGGCGACGAGGTCGTGCGGCGCGATTCCGTACGAGGGATACGCAGAATTCGAACAGGCCGTGATGATGCTCTACGAAGACCGAGACCTGGCGGACGAGATGGGTCGCAACGGCCGAAAGTACGTGGAAGACCGGTACACCTGGCCCGTCGTGATGAAGGGTGTTGAGGAGTCGCTGGCAATCGCGCGGGAGAGGTTTGCCGGCCGGACCGTCAAACTAAGCGGTCGCGATTAGGGCAAAGTCACCCGCGGTGTCTATCGCATCAACCACTCGTTGGAGTGCCTCGCGAGGTCCATCGGTAAGTGACGACAGGTCGAACTTCGGCGACAGATCGTTCGAATAGATGCCGGTGGCGTTCGAGAATCCGACCTCGTCCGCAAGGAACAGCAGAAGCTCCGGGTAGAGCGGTCTGTGGTGGGTCGGGTCGATCCAGAATGTTCCTGCGGACACCCTGAGGTTCTTCGCGTTCGGCACCTCCGCAATGAGTCGACCACCGGGAACCAGAACACGCCGAATCTGACGGAGAGTCGTCAGCAGCACGTCAAAGGGCAGGTGCTCCAGAACCTGGAAGAGCGTGAAAGCTCCAACGCTCTGGTCTGGTTGCTTGCCTAAGAAAGTCACCAGGTCATCAAGTTCGACATCCAGGCCCTTGCTCGCGCACTCGGCCACGCAGACAACGTTCGAGTCAACTCCGCGCACGGGGATGCCTTGTTCCTTGAGAGCAAGCAACCACTCGCCGCGTCCACAGCCGAGGTCAACGACGGGGTGCTGCTCAGTGACGACAATCGGGAGTTCGGTCAGATACACCTGCTGACGCTCGGCAATCAAGTCGCGTGAACCGCGGAAATGATTCTCGAGGGCAACGTAGAACGCATCATCAATCACCGAAGACGGGCGTACAGCTGGGGCGTCACCTTCAGCATGAGTTACGGATGACGAACTGGTTGCCGCCAATTGCAGCCGAAGCGTGTCTATCGACTGGCGCAACTGTGACAGTCGGGCAGAGATTTCGTCACTCGATGACCCGAGTGCGAGCGACTGTTGCTCTTGTTTTGCATCGACATAAGCAACAAGAGCCTCGTTGAGTGAGGCAAGACGATTCTCAAAATGCGCAGCTTGTTGGTCGCGAATGTTGATCTGATCTAGGGCGATTGTTCGGACATCGCCTTGGATTTGTGAAATTGCCCCCTTGTTTTCCTGGAGCAATTGAAACAGTGAGCCGCTGATTTCAGTGAGGCGACGATCGGTGTGGTCAGAAATTGGGCCGAGGAGAAGCTCGGTTTGATGGAGTTTCTGGTCGAGTGAATCTAGACGTTGCTGGATTGTCGGAATTCCCACCAACGAAGACATCCGGTGGAACACTCGCTGCAATAAGCGTCGAAACACATTGCAACTGTACTCGCCTCTCATTGAGCAACGCTGTATCTCACAATACACTTAGTCCGTGCACGAAATTGCCGTCATTGGAACTGGATATGTCGGTCTGGCAACCGGTGCCGCTCTGAGTTCATTGGGCCATCGTGTGCGATGTGTTGATGTAGATGAGAATAAAGTCAACCTCTTACGACAAGGTCAGGTTCCGATAGTAGAACAAGGGCTGAACGTTCTCGTGGAGTCCGGTTTGAAGAATGGATCCCTGACCTTCTCAACAGACATCGAATCCGAAGTGGCCGCGGCCGAGGTCGTCTTCTTGTGCCTGCCAACACCACAGGCTGATGACGGATCAGCGGACTTGTCGTACGTGTTCGGAGTTCTGCCCCTTCTGGCTGAGTCAATGCGGAAGAACGCCATTCTGGTGAACAAATCGACCGTGCCTGTCGGTACAGCGGTTGAAGTAGCGGCGAGGCTTGGCCGCGAAGACGTGTCTGTTGTGTCGAATCCCGAGTTCCTGAGACAGGGCACCGCAGTCCAGGACTTCCTACACCCGACTCGAGTGGTGGTTGGTGCTGACAATCCAGACGCCATGGAAGCGATTGCCAGCCTCTACAAAGGGGTGGACGCGCCCGTGCTGCGAATGAAGACGGCCTCTGCTGAGGCCCTGAAGTATGCAGCGAATGCATTCTTGGCGACCAAGCTGACGTTCATCAATGCAATGGCTGAAGTATGTGAAG
>JBEGJV010000085.1:0-7147 GCA_041184385.1 Actinomycetota bacterium | reverse complement strand
GACTGGCCGAACGCCTTGCGCTCCTTCGTGTACTCGATGGTCCAGCGCAACGCTGCCTTCGCCACCGCGACCGCCCCGATCGCCATCCCGAAGCGCTCCTGGGCCAGGTTGTGCATCAGGTACATGAAACCCATGCCCGGTTCGCCCAGCACGTTCTCGGCCGGCACCTCGACGTTGTCGAAGAACAGCTCGGCGGTGTCCTGGGCGTGCATGCCCAGCTTGTCCAGGTTGCGGCCGCGCTCGAAACCCTTCATGCCGCGCTCCAGCACGATCAACGAGAAGCCGCGGTGGCCGGCCTCGGGGTCGGTGCGGCACACCGTGAGCACGAGATCGGAGTTGATGCCGTTCGTGATGAAGGTCTTCGACCCGTTCACCACGTAGGTGTCGCCCTTCTTCGCGGCAGTGGTCTTCACACCCGCCATGTCGCTGCCGGCGTTCGGCTCCGTGATGGCGATTGCGGTGATGTACTCGCCGGTCACCATCTTCGGCAGCCAGCGCGCCTTCTGGTCGTCGTTCGCGAGCGACAGGTAGTACGGCAGCACGATGTCGTTGTGCAGCGTCATGCCGTTCGCGGAGCCGATGACACCCGTGTCACTGACCTCTTCCTGCATGACCGCGCCGAACTTGTAGTCGTCGACACCGCCACCGCCGTACTGCTCGGGCACGTGGTAGCCGAGGAACCCGTGCTTGCCTGCCTCCAGCCAGATCTCGCGCGGGGCGATGCCGTCCCTCTCCCACTGCTCGTGGTTCGGCACGACTTCCTTGTCGAGCCAGCTGCGGAAGGCGGCCCGGAACTGCTCGTGGTCGGCGTTGTAGACGTTGCGTTCGAGGAAATCCACGTGGCGAATCTACGCCAGCACCGCGCGGGCCACTAAGTCCGCACCGAACGCCGTGAGGATGGCGAGGTACATCAGGCCGGTGGCCGCCATGACCGCCGAGTAGCTGCGCTCCATCAGCGCGCGGATGGTCACCTCGATGAGGACCGCGGTGGTGACGGCGCACGCCAACCAGAACCAGCCGAGCATGCCGCCCCATCCGTCGTCGATCGATCCGCCGAGGACGCTGAGCATGCCGGTGGGCAGCAGCATCACCACGATCTCGACCGGCAGGATCCACCGCACCGTCACGACGAGCTCGTTCAGGATCTTGCGCGGCAGGCCCGGCTGCACCAGGTACCAGTGCCCGAGCAGCATCGCGTCGCTGACGGCACCCAGGAAGAACGTGCCGACGAGCACGCGGAGCAGCGAGACCAGTGTGTCGGCAGTCCCCGTGGCGGCGTCGAGCGCGCCGACCACCACGCCGACGAGACCGACCAGCGGAGCGACGAGGTCCCACCGAACGTCCTTTCGGCGGATGGTGCCGAGGGACACGACAGCAACGATCCCCGCGGAGACGTCGCGGACCGGCACCCAACCGATGGCGTACGCAGAGGCCACCGCGCCTGCGGCGATTGCCGCGTACGTGCCGCGGATCAGCCAGCCGTAGCCACGGCCGATCTCGTGCGAGCGCGTGGTGAACCAGAGGAAGAAGAGACCGCCCGTTGCCCACTGCAGCAGCACAGTTGCTGCATCGAGTTTGATCACTTGTGAATCACCTGGCGGTCACCGTCTCCGTGTCGCGTCCCGAACGGAGCAAGGTACCGGCGCGTGCCTCGAGCGCCACGTTGTCGCGCACGGACTCGACACCGTTCACGATGACATGTTCCACACCGATCGAGTCGCTGTAGACGCGGCCGGCGCCGCCGGGCAGGTCGAAGCGCATCTCGGCAGGTCCGGGCCCGATGCGCTGCGGGTCGAACACGCAGATGTCGGCGGCCCACCCCTGCGCGAGGCGACCGCGGTTCTTCAGTCCGTAGTAGCGCGCGGGACGGTCGGTGAGATGGAAGACGGCTTCCTCCATGGGCATCAGCTCGTGCTCGCGCACGGCGCGCTGCAGCATGTTCGTGCAGAACGCGTAGCTGTCGATCATGTCGAGGTGCGCACCCGCGTCGCTCGCACCGACGATCGCGCGGTGGTCGCGCCACACCTGCACGCGCTTCTCCCAGGTCTCGCGGGTCTGGCCGTTGTCCTGGTTGGCGATGACCGTGTTCAGGTTGTCGTCGATCACGATGTCGCACAGCAGGTCCCACGGCTTCGCACCGAGCTCGGTCGCGATGTCGCCGATGATGCGGCCCTCGTACGGCTTCCACTTCGCGCTGAACGTCTGCAGCAACTGGTAGTTGCCCCAGTTGGCGATGGACTTCGTGGGGCCCACGGTGGACTGCGCGAGTTCGTTCATGCGCGCGCGTCCGGCGGGGTCGCGCAGCATCGCCAGCTTCTCCTCCGGTGACAGCGCCATCAGCACGTCCCAGCCACTCAGGATGTCGAGGATGAAGCCGCTGCGGAAGTTGAGGCGCAGGCGGAACGTGTCGGGCAGCGTCAGTGCCAGCACCTGGCCGCCGCGCTCTGCCGCAATGTCGAACCCGGCCAACTGGTGCTGCACCAAGTCCCAGTTCTGCGCGTACACCTGGAGCAGGTTCCAGTTCAGCGGGCGGTCGGCGGCGGCGCTCATGTCACCCATCAACTCGAACGTCTCGCGCGGGAACTGGCCGACGGCCGGGATGAACTCGAGCACGGTCCCGGGATGCTTCTTCACCTCGGCGCACAGCGCCAGCACCTCCTCGCGGCTCGACCAGCGCGACGGCACCGGCACACCCGTGTGGTCGTTGTGGCTCGGAGACCACGTGGAGGAAAAGCCCATGGCGCCCGCCTGCAGACCGGCACGCAGCAGGGCGACCATCGCGTCGATCTCCTCCGGCGTCGCCTCGCGCTTGTTGGCGTCGTCGTGCATCACGACCCGTCGCAGCGCGCTGTGGCCGACTGAGAACCCGGCGTTCGGCATCAACTTGCCGTCGAGCGCGTCCAGGTACTCGGCCGTGGTCGTCCAGTTCCACGGCACGCCCTGCTCCAGCGACTCGAGCGGCATGCCCTCCACGCGCGCGAGCATGCGCATCAGGTAGTCGCCGTCGTCCTTGGTGAGCGGCGCGATGGTGAACCCGCAGTTGCCCCCGAACACCGTGGTCACGCCGTGCATCGGGGACGGGCTGAGAGTGGTGTCCCAGAACGCCTGCGCGTCGTAGTGCGTGTGCAGGTCGATGAACCCGGGCGACACGACGAGATCGGTGGCGTCGATCGTCTGCGCGGCGGAATCATCAAGTTCTCCGATGGCCGCGATGCGTCCGTCCTTCACGCCGACGTCTGCGCGGACCGCCTTCGCGCCCGTGCCGTCGATGACCATGCCGCCCGTGATTGCCAGATCGAATGCCATAACAGGACCTCCCCCGTCTGTCGGCACCACCCTATTACCGCCCCCTCGTGGGGAGCCTGTGCGGACTAGCCCTTCAGCACCACGAGGTCGTGGTTCGCGTGGTTCAGGGGAATCGGGCCGTTGTCGGTGGCCACCACGATGTCCTCGAGCCGCATGCCCCACTTGCCGGGGATGTAGATGCCCGGCTCCACGCTGTACGCGTGGCCGGCGGCAATCGGCTCGCTGTTGCCCGAGACCATGTAGGGGTCCTCGTGTTCCTCCATGCCGATGCCGTGACCCGTGCGGTGCACGAACCACTCGCCGTAGCCGGCGTCGTCGATCACCTTTCGCGTGACCGCGTCGACCGTCTCGCACGACGCACCGATGCGCCCGGCGGCAACACCCGCGGCCTGGGCCTCCTTCAGCACCGCGTACGCACGCGCGATGTCGTCGGGCACCTCGCCGATGTGGACGCAGCGCGTGATGTCGCTGCAGTACCCGTTCATCGTGCCGCCGAAGTCGCACAGCACGATCTCGCCGTGCCTGATGACGCGGTCACCGGGGTGGTGGTGCGGGCTGGCGGCGTTCTCCCCCGCCGCGACGATCGCGAAGTTCACCTTGTCGTGCCCCTCGGCGATGAGCCGCGCCGAGATGTCGGCCGAGACCTGCGCCTCGGTGCGCCCGACCAACGGGATCTCGCCGGCGTGCAGTTGCGCGGCCACGCGGTCGGCAGCAGCGCCGGCTTCTGCCAGAGCCTCGATCTCGGCGACGTCCTTTCGCGTGCGCAGTGCCGACATCACCACGACAGAACGCACGTACCTCGACTGCGGGCGGTGCGCCAGCAGGTCGACGAGGAAGCGGGACCACATCTGGTCGCCCACGGCGATCGTGCGCGCGTCACCGAGCAGCGAGTGCGCGAGCGCAACCGGGTCATCGGTCTCGTTCCAGGGGGCAATGCCGAACACGGCGGGCATCTGCACCACGCGCGGCGCCTCGAGGCGCGGGATGATCAATGTCGGCGTGCCCGACTGCGGCACGACGAACAGCGTGAGGCGCTCGAGCGGCATCGCGTAGTACCCGGTGAGGTACGGCAGGTCGTGGCCGACCGAGAGGATGAGCGCATCCACCGAGTGCGCGCGCATCTCGGCGCGCACCCTCTCCATGCGGTCGGCGTAGACGTGTTCTGCTGCGACGTGGGTCATCGTGATGCACTCCCGATGGTGACGGGGACGGCAACCTCGGCTGCCTCCCTGGCGTGGTAACTGCTGCGGGTGAGCGGGCTCGACTCGACATGGCCGATGCCGAACGACTCCCCCCATTCCTTGTACTTCTCGAACATCTCGGGTTCCACCCAACGCGACACCGGCAGGTGGTGCGTGGTGGGCCGCAGGTACTGGCCGATGGTGACGATGTCGACGCCGACGGCGGCGAGGTCGAGCAGCGTCGCGCGGACCTCGTCATCGGTCTCGCCCATCCCCACGATGAGGCCGGACTTCGTCACGAGTCCCTTCGCCTTGCTGCGCGCGAGAACCGACAGGCTGCGCGCGTACCCGGCGCTCGGACGCACAGCGCGCTGCAGGCGCGGCACGGTCTCGGTGTTGTGGTTCATCACGTCCGGACGCGCGTCCAGCAGGATGTCGAGCGCGGCGGTGCCGCGGGCATCGGAGATGAGGGTCTCGATCCGGATCGACGGGTCGACGGCGCGGATGGCTGCGATGCACTCCGCGACGTGCCCCATGCCCTCGTCAGCCAGGTCGTCACGCGCGACCATCGTGAGCACCGCGTACGACAGCCCCATGCGCTGCACCGCCTCCGCGACGCGGGCTGGCTCGTCGGCATCGGGTGCCTCCGGCTTTCGTGTGTCCACCAGGCAGAAACCGCACGCGCGAGTGCACCGTTCGCCGAGCACCATGAACGTGGCGGTGCCGGTGTCCCAGCATTCCGACAGGTTCGGGCAGCCCGCCTCTTCGCACACCGTCACGAGCTTCAGGTCCTTCAGCGTGCGCTTCAGCGACATCACGTTCTCGCCGTGCGACACGTGCGGCCTGATCCAGTCCGGCTTGCGCTCGCTGATGTCGATGGCGTCCTCCACACCGGCCCGTGCGAGACGGCTCATCAGCCGCACCGGCTGGCCGGGGCCCTCGCCACGGGAGAACAGTGACAGGTCCTCGGGGGTCTCGCGCCATGCGACGTCGTGGCGCTCCATCGCACCGTCGGCCCACATCGCCGCGGCGTGGCGGGCGACGACATCAGCGACCTGCTGCAGAGAGACGTCGACGCCCTCCTCGGCGAGAGACGTCACCGGGTGGTCGGGGATGCCGCACGGCACGATGTGGTCGCGCATGTACGTGAGATCGGTGGAGACGTTCAGTGCGAACCCGTGCATGGTGCGGCGACGGCCGACGCGCACGCCGATCGCACAGATCTTGCGTGGGGCGCCGGAGTCGACACCGAGCCACACACCCGGGTAGCCGTCGAAACGGTCCGCATCGGCGAGACCGAGCTCGCGCAACGAGTCGATGATCACCTGTTCCACCTGGCGCACGTACCCGGTGGAATCAGCCGGGCCGTCCTCTCCGCGCTTCGAGGGCAGCACGACCAACGGGTACCCGACCAGCTGACCAGGACCGTGGTAAGTGATGTCGCCACCACGGCGGACTCGGACGAAATCCGCGCCGACCTCGGCGGGGTCGCACTTCAGGTTGTTGCGCAGGTCGGCCGACGGGCCGTAGGTGAAGACGTGGGGGTGCTCCAGCAGCAACAGGTGGTTGCCGCGGGAGGACTCGAAGATGGCGTTCTGCACCGCGAGTGCCTCGTGGTACGGCACCCTGCCGAGCCAACGAACCTGCAGCGGCGAACGAGTCATGTGGTCGCCCCTCGGGCTTCCTAGACCTCGCTGGACCAGTCGCGCGTCTCGAGGATCTCCTTGATGCGCGAGAGGAACCCTGCTGCGTAGGCGCCGTCGAATGCGCGGTGGTCCCAGGCCATGGCCAGGTTGCCCACCGGGTGGATGGCGATCGACTCGCCGCCACCGGGAACGTTCACCACGACGGGCTTCTTCACGATGGCGTCGGTGGAGAGGATGGCGACCTGCGGCTGGTTGATGATCGGCATGGTCAGCACGGAGCCGGCCGAGCCGTTGTTCGTGATGGTGAACGTGCCGCCGGTGATCTCGTCGGGTGAGAGACGGCGGCTGCGTGCGCGTGACGCGAGGTCGTTGATCTCGCGCGAGATCGCACGGAGACGCTTCGTCTCGGCGTCGCGCACCACCGGCACCAGCAGACCCTGGTAGTCGAGGTCGACCGCGATGCCGAGGTCGATGTAGCGGTGCACGACCAGCTGGTCGTCGCCGACCGATGCGTTCATGTGCGGGAAGTCGGCGAGAGCATCGACGACCGCGCGGGTGATGAACGGCAGGTAGGTCAGGCTGAAGCCCTCGGAGGACTTGAACTCGTCCTTCATGCGGTTGCGGGTGGTGTCGACGTTCGCGAAGTCAACCTCCACCACGCTGAATGCGTGCGGGCTGACACCCTTGCTCATCACCATGTGCGAACCGGTGGCCTGGCGGATGCGCGACAGCGCGATGACCTCGTCGCGTGCACCAGCGGTGACCGTCGGGCGAGTCGCGGCCGGGGTGTGCGACGCAGCGGGTGCCGCGACAGGAGCTGCTGCGGGGGCCGCGGAAGGTGCTGCCTTCGCGCCACCCTTCTCGATCACTGCAAGAACGTCATCGCGCGTGATGCGGCCGCCGGGGCCGGTGCCTGTGATGCGACTGACATCGAGACCGTTGTCGTTGATGAGGCGGCGCACCACCGGTGACAACACGATGTCCGAACCGAGCGAGGAAGACGCAGCGCCGTGC
>JBEGJV010000084.1:0-7157 GCA_041184385.1 Actinomycetota bacterium | reverse complement strand
GCAGCACGCAGCACTACGCCCTGAACGATTACGTGGGTTTCCGCCGCGAACTGCACCGCACCACCATCGCGGGCGAGATCCCCATCCCGGCCTGATGGCCCACGACTGGTGCTCGGCGGTGCTCGTGGGCGACCATGTCGTGTCCTGCCTGTCACCGGGGGAGACACTTCAATGAATCTCGACGAAGCACTCGCCTCCGCCGCGGCACTCGACGCCGCCGACGAGCTCGCCCACGTGCGAGGCCGCTTCGACATCCCCGACGGTGTCCTCTACTTCGACGGCAACTCGCTCGGGCCGCTCACCCATGCCTCGCGCGCCGCGATCGCGCGCACGGTCGAGTTCGAGTGGCGCGAGCGACTGATCAGGTCATGGAACGAGGACTGGCTGGACATGCCGTCGCGCATCGGCGATGCGATCGCCCCCTTGATCGGTGCTGCACCCGGAACCGTCATCTGCGCCGACAACACCTCGGTCAACCTGCACAAGGCCCTCATGTCGGCGGTTGCCATGCGGCCCGGCCGCACCGAGATCGTCGTCGACATCAACAACTTCCCGACCGACATCTACATCGCGCAGTCCGTGGCCGACCAGTGCGGGCTCACGCTCGTCGCCGTGAAGGCGTCGCAGATCCCCGCCACGGTCAACGCGAACACCGCCGTGGTCACGGCCACGCATGTCGACTACCGCAGCGCGCACATCCTGCACGCCGACGAGATCACGGAAGCCGCCCATGCCGCCGGCGCACTGGTGGTGTGGGACCTGGCGCACTCGGCCGGAGCCGTGCCCGTCGATCTCGCGGGTCTGGATGCCGACTTCGCCGTGGGGTGCGGGTACAAGTACCTGAATGGTGGTCCCGGTGCCCCGGCCTTCATCTATGCCGCCCCGCGCATCCTGGCCGACTCCACCCAGCCCCTCCACGGGTGGTGGGCCCACGCCGAGCCGTTCGCCTTCGAGACCGGGTTCAGGCCGGCTGCGGGAATCAAGAGGTTCCTCACCGGCACCGCGACCGTCCTCAGCATGAAATCCCTCGAGGCAGCCCTGACCGCATTCGACGGGGTCACAATTTCCCAGGTCCGGGCCAAGAGCGTCAGCTTGACCACCCTCTTCATAGAGGTGGCACGGGATGTCCTGGTGCCCCTGGGGTTCTCGATTGAGTCCCCGGAGGACCCTGATCACCGCGGAAGCCATGTGGCGCTTGGGTTTGGGGAGGGGGAAACCCTCGTCGATTCCCTGGCGGAGAAGGGGGTCATCGCCGATTTCCGGCCGCCGAACCTCATGAGATTCGGTTTTTCTGCCCTCTACAACACCCATTCCGACGTGGTGAAACTGGCCACAATCCTTGTTGACCACGCATCTCGCCGTTGATTCGGCTGGAAATCGGGGGGTAGGTTGTTCCAACTACCCAGTAACGACGGTTTCACGCCGTCACATCTCCAAGGGGGAGAAACACATGAAGAAGACCCGTGTGCTGCGTGCAACCGCGCTGCTTATTGGTCTGTCACTCGTAGGCGTTGCCTGCGGTGGCGACGACACATCATCGGACACCACGGCTGCTGCAGCCGAGGGTGGCGACCTGGAGGGCATGAAGGGCACCACCCCGCTCGTCGACCTCTCCCAGGATTTCAAGGACCGCCTCCTCGAGGTCGATCCCGAACTGAAGGACTACTCCTACGCCGCCGAGACGTACGACTCGGTCGTGGTCATTGCGCTCGCAGTGGCACAGGCCGGGGACGACGGCATCGCGTATGCCTCGAAGATCAACGGCGTCACCCGTGACGGCGAGAAGTGCACTGACTTCGCCGCCTGTGCCGCACTCATCAAGGACGGCAAGGACATCGACTATGACGGTGTCTCCGGCCCGCTCGAGTTCTCCGGCAACGGTGAGCCGCTCAAGGCTTCGTACGGTGTCCTCCAGTTCGGTGGCGACAACCGTCTTGCCAACGACCTGACCACCTTCATCGAGGCCGCCGCACCTGCAGACGCAGACGTGGCCGAGGTTGCCGTTGAAGGCGACCGCAAGGGTGATGGCGTCCTGACCTTCGGCTCGATCCTGCCGCAGACCGGTTCGCTGTCGTTCCTCGGTGCTCCGATGTTCGCCGGCTTCGACCTTGCCGTGAAGGACATCAACGCCGCTGGCGGAGTCCTGGGCAAGGACGTCGTGGCGATCAAGGGTGACTCCGGTGACGCAACCACCGACACCGCATCGAAGACTGTCGACGCTCAGCTGTCGCAGAACGTCGATGCGATCATTGGTGCTGCATCCTCCGGCGTGAGCCTCACGGTGATCGACAAGGTGACTGCTGCTGGCGTCGTCATGTTCTCGCCCGCAAACACCTCGAAGAAACTGTCGACCTACGCCGACAAGGGTCTGTACTTCCGCAGCGCTCCTTCTGACATCGTCCAGGGCGCAGTCCTTGCCGAGGTCATCAAGGGTGACGGCGCGTCCAACGTGGCGATCATCGCCCGTAACGACGCATACGGCACGGGCCTCGCAGAAGACCTCGCGAAGAACCTCGAGGCCGGTGGCGCCAAGGTCGTCGTGACGAAGATCTACGACGAGAAGGCAACCGCTTTCGATGCCGAAGTGGACGAGATCAAGGCAGCCGGCCCGGATGCAGTGGCCATCATCGGTTTCGATGAGACCTCGAAGATCCTCGCCACGATGGTGGAGAAGGGCGTCGGCCCGAAGACCATCAAGGTCTACGGCTGCGACGGCAACATGGGCAATGCCCTCGGTGAGAACTTCGACGCAGGCAAGTGATTGCTCGCTGATCGAATTCGATTCGAATCAGGAAAGGCCCGGGCGAAAGCCCGGGCCTTTCTTGTTGGCGTTGTCGCTGAGCAATGACCGAGACGGTTCGCACAACGGTCACGGCGACGCGGACCTGAACGGCCGTCAGTCGGTCAATCTCTGGTGGACTTTGCGAGGGTGCCCAGGTAGAGCTCGATGACCTTGGGGTCCTTCAGCAGCTCCCGTCCCGACCCGGTGTATGCGTTGCGGCCCTGGTCGAGCACGTAGCCACGGTCAACCACCTGCAGGCAGCGGTTGGCGTTCTGTTCGACCATGAGGATCGCGACGCCGGACTGGTTGATCTTCTTGCACTGGATGAAGACCTGGTCCTGGAGGGCCGGCGCAAGTCCTGCCGATGGCTCGTCGAGCAGGAGCACCGTGGGCTTCAACATGAGGGCCCGGCCCATCGCGACCATCTGGCGCTCTCCGCCCGACAGGGAGCCGGCACGCTGGTCGAGACGTTCGCCGAGCCTGGGGAACATCTCGACTGCGTACTCAACGCGTTCCTCGAGCAGATCAGGGCGCAGGAAGCAGCCCATCTCCAGGTTCTCGCGAACGGTCAGAGACGGAAACACGTTTCGTGTCTGGGGAACGAAGCCGACGCCCTTGGCGACCAGTTCGTAGGGCTTCATGCCCGTGATCTCGCCGCCGTTCAACCGCACGTGACCGCTTCTGATGTTGACGAGGCCGAGCACTGCCTTGAGGAGCGTCGACTTGCCGGCTCCGTTCGGGCCGATGATCCCGACGAACTCGCCTTCGGCGACGGTGAGGTCGCACCCGTTCAGGATGTTCACCTCCGGCACGTAGCCGGCAGTCACGTTCTCGACGTCGATCACATTCGCCGGCATCAGTTGTCCCCCAGATCCGAGTCGTGGTGTGCACCGAGGTACGCGTCAATCACGGCCTGGTTCGCGCCTATGTCATCAGCAGTGCCCTCGGCAATGACGGCACCCTCGGCCATCACGATGATCCAGTCACTGATCTCGCGGACCATGTCCATGTCGTGCTCCACGAAGAGGACCGTTCGGCCCTCGTCACGCAGTCCCTTGATGTGCTCGAGGAGGCTCTGTTTGAGGGCGGGGTTCACGCCGGCCATGGGCTCGTCCAGCATGACCATCTCGGGTTCGACCATCAGGGCCCGCGCCATCTCCAGCAACTTGCGCTGACCGCCCGACAACCCGCCGGCCAGTTCGTCGCGCATGTGGCTCAGGTTGAATCGCCGGAGAAGCTCCTCGGCCTGGGACGTGATCCTGGATTCCTGGCCTCTCCACAAGGGCGCCACGAGCCCGCGGAAGAGGTTCTCGCCCTTCTGGTTCGCAGCACCGAGTCTCATGTTCTCGATCACTGTCATGCGGGAGAGCGCCTTGGTCAACTGGAATGTCCGGACCATGCCGAGGCGCGCCACACGGTGGGCGGCCTCGCCGTCGAGTCGGTGCCCGTTGAAGACCGATGTGCCGGAGTCGGGCGTGTCGAATCCGGTGAGCAAGTTGAAGAACGTGGTCTTCCCGGCTCCGTTCGGGCCGATCAGCGCGGTGATCTTGTTTCGGGGCACCTCGACGTGGTCGACATTCACGGCGACGAGTCCGCCGAAGGCACGACGGATGCCGTCAACGGTGAGGATCGCATCTTCCTTCCTCGAGCCCGGGACGGGCAGGTATGCGCCGGTCTCAGCGGACATCGAATGCCTGCTCCCGCTTGTCCCCGAAGATTCCCTGCGGTCGCACCACCACCAGTGCCGCCAGGGCGAACCCCGCGACGATGAAACGAATCTGGGAGAAGTTGTTGTCGTCGACGAGCCAGGTGGGCAGCAAGGGTGTGGGGTCCTGCGGGGTGGTCCTGGTTGCCTGCTGGAGCGTGATGTCCACGAATTGAATCACGAACAGGAAGATCATCGTGCCGATGATCGGCCCTTTGGCCCGTGCCACACCGCCGAGAATGATGATGGTGTAGCAGAAGAACGTGAATGTGGTCGAGAAGTCCTGTGGTTGGGACGACTGCTTGTCCAGCACCAGCCACATGCCGCCGAGGGCCCCGACGAAACCACCGATGATGAGGCTCTGCATCTTGAAGGCGAAGATGTTCTTCCCGAGGCTGCGTGCGGCGTCCTCGTCCTCGCGGATGCTCTTCAGGACACGGCCCCACGGGCTCCGCATCAGGGCCCAGATGCCCGTTGACACGACGGCCACCAGCACCCATCCCGTGACGAGCAGCCACAGTCGGTAACCGTCGACCTTCTGTGCCCACAGGGTCACGCCGTCATCGGGGAACGGGTTGATGTTCTCCATGAACCGCGTGAAACCCTGCAGACCGTCGTTGCCCCCGGTGAGCCACGTGAAGCGGACGGAGTTGAGGAACAGACGGATGATCTCTGCGACTGCAATCGTCACGATCGCCAGGTAGTCCGACCGCAGGCGGAGAGTGGGTATGCCGAGCAGGAGTGCGAGCACCACGGACAACACCATCACGAGGAGCATCGCCAACGGCCACGGCCAGTCAAACCTGTTGATGGGGATGGACAACGAGTACGCACCGACGGCCGCAAAACCCGCCTGGCCGAAGTTGAGGAGTCCGGTGTAGCCGAAGTGAACGTTCAGTCCCGAGGCCACGAGGATGTACGCCACGGCATTCGCGCTCACCGCGGTGTAGAGGGAATTCGACAGGATCAGGTCCCATTTCATCCGATTCGCTCCTTCTTTCCGAGGAAACCCTGGGGCCGGACGAGCAGGATCACCACGAGGGTGATCAGCGCGCCCAGCGTCTTCAGTTCGACGACGTTCGGGAAGACCCAGGTCCAGAGCTCGGTGAACATCCCGATGACGAAGGCCCCGAGGAGGGCTCCGAACGGGTTGCCGAGGCCACCGACCGTGATTGCCGCAAACATGAGCAACAACAGGATGTTGCCGAGGTCCCACTGCACGCCGCTCGCCGCTCCGAGCATCACTCCGCCGAGTCCGGCGAGGCCGCCGCCGATCAGCCACACCGTCAGGATGATGCGGTTGGTGTTGATGCCGGTCGTTGATGCGAGGTCAGGGTTGTCCGCGACGGCCCGGATGGCCTTGCCCAGCCTGGCCCGCATGAGGAACAGCGAGACACCCACGACGACGATGACCGAGATGACCATGATGCCGATGTCCCGTGGCGTGATCCCGAAGGGCCCGAATTCGATCTCCGGGTCTCCCACGAACTGGCGGTAGCGACGGTTGCGACCGCCGAAGAAGAACAGGTACACGTACCGGATGCCGATCGCGAGGCCGATCGACACGATGGTCATAGACGTGAGGCTCGTACCGCGACGACGGAGGGGACGCCAGATCTGCCGTTCGAAGCCCCCGGCCATCAGGGCCGAGGCGGCAACACCGAACGGGGCGGCGAGCAGTACGTGGATTCTCGGGCCGTTCTGGTTGAGCGCGAACGTGACGAGGGCACCGATCGTGACGATCTCCCCGTGGGCAAAGTTCGTGAATCCGGTCGTGCCGTAGATGAGCGAGAGCCCGATTGCGCACATCGCAATGATGAGGCTGTACTTGATGCCGTTGATCAACGTCTGGGGCAGCAATTCCCACCGGTTGATGACGGCCCGTCGCGCGTCGCCGACGAAGAAACGCACCGACTTGGCACCCGAGCCGATCGTGACCCCCGTCGAGAAGTTGACGTCAATCGTGGTGGGCGACTCGGGGCTCGCCTCCACACCGGCCGGCAGTGACGCCACATCGAGGGTGACCTTGTAACTGCCTTGCTTCGGGACCTTGAGTGACGCCGTTCCCGAGGAGTCCGTCACGCCCTCGACGCTTGCGGCCGAGCCGACGGCAGTGATCCTGACCCCCGCGACGGGGATCTTCTGGACGCCGTCCTCGGTCTCTCGTTGCTCGGTGACGATGGCGACGATCTCGCCGTCGTCGGTCGCTGCCGACGCGGGCGACGAGAACAGTGGTGCGACGAAGGAGAGCCCGACGAGCGCGAGGAACCCGCGAACGGCAACACGACCACGCCTCGAATTCCTGTGTTCGGCCTGTCGCCCCATGTACCTCTTGTCCCCGCGTTTGCCCTGCTAGACAGGGATTCACAATGGCTGGTTCCACACTAGTACCGACGGTCTGGGGCCCATGAGGTCGAGTCACACGGCATGAAACGTGTGCGTGGAGTGGGGGCAGGCCATCCTGCCCTGGGGGTGGTGCTCGCCTCGGTTCTTTTCGGTACGTCGGGGACAGCGCGGTCCTTTGCTCCCGAATCAGCGTCGTCGCTCTCGGTCGCCGGTGTCAGGTTGATGGTCGGAGCCATTCCCTTGGTGGTGTACGGGTTTCTCGCGGATGCAAGGAACAGGCCACGTCTGCGGGTCGAGACGGTCGCTGCCGGTGCCGCCATGGCG
>JBEGJV010000083.1:0-7171 GCA_041184385.1 Actinomycetota bacterium | reverse complement strand
GTCGTGATGCTCGCCGGCATTCCCTGCGCGTTGCTCGCCGGCGTCGCCCCTGACCCCTTGTCCGTCCCGCTCCAGTGGGCAATGGTCGTGCCGACACGCTTCATCGCAGAAGTTGCCCATCTCTGCGCGCGGGTCGCCCCCCACGGGGTGCCCGCGCTGGTGTGCTGGGCCATCGTCCTCTCCGCGGCGCGCGCACGATGGTCCGTGACACGGTCGTCTGGCAGAGTGGGGGCATGGCCGCTTTCGTGATCTCGGGTGACGAGAGCCTCATCGGGCTCGAACTCACCACGCTGGTGGACCGCCTGGTGGGGGGCAACGACCGCACGCTCATGGTCGACGACTTCGACTGCTCCGACACCAACACAACACTCGGTGCGATCGCCGACTCTCTCGCCACCATGCCGCTCTTCACCGAGCGGCGCATCGTGGTGGTGCGCAACGTGCACTCGCTCGATGCCCAGGGCCTCGACACTCTCGTCGGGGCAATCGATGCGCGCGTCGACGAGGTGGACATCGTCGCCACCATCACCGGCCGGCAGCCGAAGACGTTCTCCGACGCCATGAAACGCGCGGGGGCCGAGGCGATCGGCGCGTCCGTCGGCACGGGGTTCCGCGACCGCATCGAATGGGTCGAAGTGCACCTGGTGGAGGCGGGCCTCACGTACGCACCCGATGTCGCACGTCTCATCTCGAACTGGCTGGGAGGCGACCAGAGCCGTCTCGCGGGGCTCATCCAGACCCTCATCTCCACCTACGGCGAGAACGCGAAGCTCACCCGGACCGATGTCGAGGTGTTCCTCGGCGAGGCGGGAAGCGTCGCGCCGTGGGACCTCACCGATGCCATCGACGAAGGGGACACCCCGCGTGCGCTGGTCATGCTGCACCGTTTCATGAACGACGGCAACACGCACGCGCTGCAGGTGCTCGCGGTGCTCGCGAACCGCTACGCCCAGATGATGAAACTCGACGGACGCGGTGTGCGCAGCGCAACCGACGCCGTTGCGATCCTCGGGGGCAAGGAGTTCACCGCCAAGAAGGTGCTCGAGCAGTACCAGCGGCTCGGCGGCAGCGGTGTGGCCCGCGCCGTCGCACACATCGCGAACGCCGATGTGGACCTGCGCGGCGGCAAGGAATGGCCCGACGTGCTGGTGATGGAGATCCTCGTCGGCCGGCTGTGCCAGTTGGTGCCGAACAGGGGCGCGCGGAAACCCACCGGGCGAAGGTAGGGAAGCGGGAAAACGGTTCGCTCGCGAATTACTTCGCGGCGAGCTTCTTCATGAGGCGCGACTTGCGACGGGCGGCTGCGTTCGGGTGGATGATCCCCTTGGCTGCTGCCATGTCGAGGCGCTTCACGGCAAGGCTCAGCGAAGCAGCAGCGTCGGCGGTGCCGGCAGCCTGCTCTGCATTCTTCACGCGGGTGCGCAGCTCGCTCTTGACCGCCTTGTTGCGGTCGGCTGCCTTCGCGTTGGTGAGGATGCGCTTCTTCTGGCTCTTGATGTTTGCCACGGGGAGCAAGGCTAGCGATGGATTCGCCCCGACCCAACCAGCAACCCCGACGGAAAGCCAAGCGGGGATAGAGTCAGAGAGCCCATGGACCTCGCCAAAATCCGCAATTTTTCGATCATTGCCCACATTGATCACGGCAAGTCCACCCTCTCCGACCGCATCCTCGAGCTGACCGGGGCCGTCGAGGCCCGCGACATGAAGGCCCAGTACCTGGACTCCATGGACCTGGAACGCGAGCGGGGCATCACCATCAAGGCCCAGAACGTGCGCGTGGACTGGAAGGGGCACACGTACCACCTCATCGACACCCCCGGCCACGTGGACTTCGGGTACGAGGTCAGCCGGTCCCTTGCCGCGTGCGAGGGAGTGGTGCTGGTGGTGGACGCGGCGCAGGGCATCGAGGCCCAGACCCTTGCCAACTGCTACCTGGCGCTCGAGCACGACCTCGAGATCGTCGCCGCGCTGAACAAGATCGACCTTCCCGCCGCCGAGCCCGACCGCTACGCCGCGGAGATCGAGAACATCCTCGGCATCCCCGCGGGCGAGATCCTGCGCATCTCGGCAAAGACGGGGGAGGGCGTCCCGGAACTTCTCGATGCCATCGCCGAGCGCATCCCCGCACCGCAGGGCGACCCCGATGCCGCGTTGCAGGCACTCATCTTCGACTCGCAGTTCGACCAGTACCGCGGCGTCGTGTCGAGCGTGCGCGTCGTGAACGGCCGGCTCACGTCGGGTTCGCGCCTGTTCTTCATGCAGGCCAAGGCGACGCACGACATCATCGAGATAGGTGCGCGCCGGCCGGCCAACACGCCGGTGGCCGAGCTCGGCCCGGGCGAGGTGGGTTACCTCATCGCCGGCATCAAGGACGTCGCAGAGGCACGCAGCGGTGAGACCGTCACCATGCTGAACAACCAGGCCGCCGAGCCGCTGCCCGGTTACCGCGACCCGAAGGCGATGGTGTTCTGCGGTCTGTACCCGATCGACGGCGACGACTTCGAGAACCTCCGCGAGAGCCTCGAGAAGCTGAAGCTGAATGATGCGTCCGTCACGTACGAACCGGAATCGTCCGGTGCGCTCGGCTTCGGGTTCCGCTGTGGCTTCCTCGGCCTGCTCCACATGGAGATCGTGAAGGAGCGACTGGAGCGGGAGTTCAACCTCGCTCTCATCGCCACCGCGCCCTCCGTGGCGTACCGCGTGACGCGCACCGACGGGGAGGTCATAACGGTGGACAACCCGGCCGATCTTCCGCCCACGCAGAACATCAACTTCATCGAGGAGCCGTTCTTCCGCGTCAGCATCGTCACGCCGAAGGAGTACACCGGCACCCTCATGGACCTCTGCCAGTCACGGCGTGGCGACATGGTGAAGCTCGAGTACCTCTCGCCCGAGCGGGTGGAACTGCATTACCTGATCCCGCTCGCGGAGGTCGTCGTCGACTTCTTCGACCAGATGAAGAGCCGCACCCAGGGTTATGCGAGCCTGGACTACGAGCTCGACGGTTACCGCCAGTCGGATCTCGTGCGCGTCGATCTCCTCCTGAACGGCATCCCTGCCGACGCATTCAGCACCATCGTGCACCGCGAGCGCTCGTTCGACTACGGCCGCCGGATGTGCGAGAAACTGAAGGAACTCATCCCGCGCCAGATGTTCGACGTGCCGATCCAGGCGGCCATCGGCGGCAAGGTGATCTCTCGCGAGACGGTGAAGGCGAAGCGCAAGGACGTCCTTGCCAAGTGCTACGGCGGTGACATCACCCGAAAGCGCAAGCTGCTCGAGAAGCAGAAGGAAGGCAAGAAGAAGATGAAGGCCATCGGCCGCGTCGAGGTGCCGGGCGACGTCTTCATCAGCGCACTGAAGCTGGACGACTGATGACCGAGGCAGCGGTGTCCGAGAAGGCGAGCCCGTTCCGGTCACTGCGCAGCTTCAACATGCGCGTCTACATGGGCGGCCTGCTCCTGTCGAACGTAGGCACGTGGCTGCAGTTCACTGCCACCTCCATCCTGATCTACCGCATCAACAACCGCGCCACCGACTCCGGACTGAACGCGATGTTCCAGTTCCTCCCGATGCTGGTCCTCGGTGCATGGGCCGGCGGGCTCGCAGACCGTTTCGACCGACGGAAGGTCACCATCTGCACGCAGACCGCACTCGGCCTGCAGGCGGTGCTGCTCGCCGTGGTCGATGCGGCGGGTCACGCCACGCTGCCCGTGGTGTACGGCCTCTCCCTGATCCTCGGTGTCGCAAACGCCATCGACAACCCGGCGCGCCGCGGGCTCGTCACAGAGCTGGTGGAGCCGCACGACATCTCGAATGCGATGAGCCTGAACACCACCGTGATGACTGGTTCCCGCATCGTCGGCCCGGCACTCGCTGCGGCGCTCATCGGCCCGCTCGGCACGGCGTGGTTGTTCAGCATGAACGCGGTGTCGTACCTCGCCGTTCTCGCGTCGTTGTTCACGCTGCGACGCTCCGAGATGCTGCCGAAGGTCACGGCCCCGCATTCGGGCAAGCCGGTGCGCGAGGGGCTCGCCGCCGTGTGGGGCGACCGGTACATGCGCAACATCTTCATCGTCTTCACGGTGGCCAGCACGTTCGCGTTCAACTACAGCATCGTCCTGCCGAAGATGAGCGACCGGCTCTGGGACGAGAAGAACGGGTACGCGATCCTCCTCACCATGACGAGCATCGGCAGCGTGGCGGGTGCGCTGTGGAACGCCCGCTACACGGTGATGACCGTCAACCGGTTCGTGGTCGGCGCACTGACGCTGAGCGGTGCGTGCATCCTCCTGCCGTTCGCACCGAACTTCCCGCTCGCGTGTCTCTTCGCCATCCCGCTCGGCATCGGGGGCACGGGCTTCATGACGTCCATGACGGGGCTCATGCAGCAACGCACCGCCCCGGAGATGCGCAGCCGCATGATGGCACTGCAATCTGTCGCCTTCCTCGGGTCCACGCCGATCGGCGGGCCGGTCACGGGCTGGATCGGTGACCATGTGGGCGTGCGCATGTCGCTGATCTACGGAGGTGTGCTGACGCTTCTCTGCCTTCCCATGCTGAGGAACCTCGAATGACCTCGGTGTGGTGGGTCCGTCGTGACATCCGGCTCGCGGACAACGGGGCGCTCGTCTCTGCGGCCGCGCACGGACCCGTCGTCCCCCTCTTCGTGTGGGAGGACAACCTGCTCGCAGGGGCAGGGGACCACCGCCGTGCGTTTCTCTTCGATGCGCTCAACTCCCTCGACGACTCCGTGGGCCGCGCGCTCATCTACCGCAACGGACCGGCGGTGCAGGCCGTTCCCGAGTTCTGCCGCCTCGTCGGTGCCGACACAGTCCACGTGACGGAGGACTTCGCCCCGTGGGGCCGCGCGCGGGACGCCGAGGTGGAGAAAGCGCTCGCCGCAGTGGGTGTCCGGCTCGTTCGCGCCGACACGCCGTACGTGATCGCGCCTGGGACCGTGCGCAAGGACGACGGCACTCCATTGAAGGTGTTCACCCCGTTCTACAAGCGGTGGCTCACGCACGACTGGACATCCTTCCCCGATGGAAAGGCCGAGTTCGCCGACCACCGCGACCTGTGCGTGGGCTCGCGTCGTGCCGACTGGCCGCAGACACCGTCAACGCAACCCGCAAGCGAAGCTGCCGCGTGGCAGCGGTTCGATGAATGGTCGTCGCGCGCGATGGACCGCTACAAGGACGAACGCAACAACCCGGCCATCGATGGGACGTCGATGATGTCGCCGTACCTGAAGTTCGGCATCGTCCACCCGCGACAGCTGCTCTCGAGGCTCGACGCCTCGCCCGGCGCGGAGCACTTCAGGTCCGAGATCGCATGGCGCGAGTTCTACGCGGACGTTCTGTTCCACCAGCCGCGCACGGTGTGGCAGAACCTGCAGACGAAGATGGACTCAATCGCCGTCGACACCGATGACGCCGCGCAGGAACGGTTCGCGGTTTTCTGCCGCGGGGAGACCGGCTACCCGATCGTCGACGCCGGCATCCGGCAGATGGTGACGACCGGCTGGATGCACAACCGCGTGCGCATGATCGTGGCCAGTTTCCTGGTGAAGGACCTGCACCTGCCCTGGCAGTGGGGTGCGCGCTTCTTCATGAAGCACCTGGTTGATGGTGACATCGCCTCGAACAACCACGGCTGGCAGTGGACGGCAGGGACCGGCACCGATGCGGCCCCGTACTTCAGGGTCTTCAACCCCACGTCGCAGGGCGAGAAGTTCGACCCCACGGGCGATTACGTGCGGCGCTTCGTGCCCGAGCTCGCCGAGGTCGACACGAAGCACATCCACGACCCGTCGGGTCTCGGCCTGTTGGCCCCTCCTGCGTACCCGGCCCCCATGGTGGACCACGCCGCCGAGCGCAACGAGGCGTTGCTCAGGTACAAGAAGGTGAGCGGTCAGTAGAATTCGCCCACCATGTTGGACGAACGCAAGACCGCCATCCTGCGCGCTGTCGTGCAGGAGTACGTGACCACCGGCCAGCCCGTGGGGTCCACCACCATCTCGAAAGAACCGAACGTCAACGTGTCCTCCGCCACCGTGCGCAACGAGATGGCTGTTCTGGAGCAGGAGGGCTACCTCGCCCAGCCGCACACGTCCGCCGGCCGAATCCCCACGGACAAGGGGTACCGCCTGTTCGTCGACTCCATCGCACCGGACGGCGTCCTCAACCCCACAGACGCGATGCGCGTGGGCGACTTCTTCAGTGCAGCGCACGGCCGTCTCGATGACCTCCTGCGCCAGACCACCAACCTGCTCACCAACATCACCCAGCACACCGCACTGGTGGTGGGTCCCCAGGTGGAGACGAACACCGTTCGTGACGTGTACATCAGCCGCGTGTCGGACCGAGCGGCAACCGTGGTCGTCTTCCTCTCGAACCACGCGGTAGAGAACGAGACCATCCAGATCCCCGATGTCATCACCGACGACCACATCGGTCTCGCCACCGCGCACCTGCGCCGGCTGCTCGTGGGGCGTTCGCTCGGCGAGGTCGACACGGTCGAGAGCACGAACGACGTCCATGTCGATGCCGTTTGTTTCGCCACGCTCAATGCGCTCGGCCGCCACCGCAAGGACAAGCCGGTGTTCGTCGGCGGTGCCGCCGCGCTCGCGAGTGCCTTCGATGCGGTCGACATCGTGCGCAACGTCCTCGAGACGATCGAGCAGCAGTTCGTCGTCGTCACGCTCGTCCAGGACCTCCTCGACCGGGGACTTTCGGTTGCCATCGGCGCCGAGCACGGTGTCGAACCACTGGCCGCATGCTCGGTCGTGGTCGCACCGGTGGTTGCCGAGGGCGAAGTGGTCGGTTCGGTCGGCGTCCTCGGGCCGACCCGCATGAACTACCCGCAGGCGCTCGCCACCGTCGAAGTGGTCGGTGAACAGCTCGGTCGCCGCATCGCGGAGGGCGGGGCGTGAGCACCAGCTTCTACGAACTGCTCGGAGTCGACCCGTCGGCGGACCAGGACACCATCAAGAAGGCGTACCGCCGTCGTGCGCGCGAACTGCATCCCGATGCGAATCCCGACGACCCCACGGCCGAGGACCGCTTCAAGGAGGTGTCGCGCGCGTACGAGGTGCTGTCGGATCCCGATGCCCGTGCGCGTTACGACAGGTTCGGGGAGAGTGGCCTCGGCGGCGGGGGCATGGGGGACC
>JBEGJV010000082.1:0-8255 GCA_041184385.1 Actinomycetota bacterium | reverse complement strand
CGTCTACATCGACGAGATCGACAAGGTGGCGCGCAAGGCCGAGAACCCCAGCATCACGCGCGACGTGTCGGGCGAGGGTGTGCAGCAGGCACTCCTGAAGATCCTCGAGGGGACCGTGGCCTCGGTGCCGCCGCAGGGTGGACGCAAGCACCCGCACCAGGAGTTCATCCAGATCGACACCACCAACGTGCTGTTCATCTGCGGCGGCGCGTTCGCCGGCCTCGAGCAGATCATCGAGAACCGCATCGGCCGCAAGGGCGTGGGGTTCCACGCCACGGTCATGTCGAAGGACGAGAAGGACCCGGGCGAGCTGTTCGCACAGGTGCTTCCCGAGGACCTGCTGAAGTTCGGCATGATCCCGGAGTTCATCGGTCGCCTGCCGATGGTCGGTGCCGTGCACGCGCTCGACCGCCCGGCTCTCATGTCAATCCTCACCGAACCGAAGAACGCGCTCGTCAAGCAGTACATGAAGATCTTCGAGTTCGACGACGTGGAACTCGACATCACCCCCGACGCGCTCGGCGCGATCGCCGATCTCGCACTGAAGCGCGGCACCGGCGCGCGCGGTCTGCGCGCGATCCTCGAGGAGACACTCCTCGACGTGATGTACGAGGTGCCCGGCCGCACCGACATCGGTCGCATCGTCATCGACGCGGATTGTGTGAACAACCGCACGCCCGCCGAGCTCGTGCCGCGCACGTCACGCACGGCACCCAAGCGCCGCGCCGCCAGCTGACGCACACGTGAAGTTCAACGACGCACTGACCTACCTCGACGAGCACGCGTCGTACGAGAAGACCGGCCGGGTGGAATCTCCCTCCACGGAGAAAATCGAGCGCATCCTCGCGGTGCTGGGCGATCCGCAGTTCGACTACCGCGTCGTCCACGTCACAGGTACGAACGGAAAGGGCTCTACCACCCAGATCATCACCCGACTGTTGATGTCGCACGGTCTGAAGGTGGGCACCTACAGCAGCCCGCACCTCGAGCACATCTGCGAGCGCATCCAGGTGGACTGCGAGAACGTGGGGGAGCAGGACTTCGCCGACGCCGTCGCCGCGGTGGCCGATGCGGAGGTGATTTCCGGTGTCCGTCCGAGCTATTTCGAGATAGTGACAGCCGCCGCGTTCAGGCATTTCTCCGACTGTGCAGTTGATGTGGCCGTCGTCGAGGTGGGGATGCTCGGCCGATGGGACGCGACGAACGTGGTGCGCCCGGACGTCTCCGTCATCACGAACATCGCGCTCGACCACACCGAGTTCGCCGGGCCCACCGTCGAGCACATCGCGCGCGAGAAGGCGGGAATCATCAAGGCCGATTCGGTGGCCGTGGTTGGCGAGTCACGGCGCGACCTGTGGCCGATCTTCGATGCAGAGCCGAACTCAGGCGTGCTCCACCGCGGCGAGGACTTCGACGTGCTCGACAACCATCTCGCTCTCGGCGGGCGGCAACTGCACATCCGCACACCGCGTGCCGACTACCAGGACCTCTTCCTGGCCCTGCACGGCGCGCACCAGGGTCTGAACGCGTCCGTCGCGCTTGTCGCGGTCGAGGAGTTCTTCGGGTCGGTCCTCGACCACGAAGTGGTCGCCGAGGCGCTCGCGAATGTCACGATGCCGGGTCGTTTCGAGGTGGTGGGCCACCAGCCGTTGGTCATCCTCGACGGCGCCCACAACGCCGCGGGGGCGGACGTGTGCGCACAGGTGTTCTTCGAGGACTTCGACCCGGTGGGGCGGAGAATCCTCATCGTCGGGGCGCTCTCTGGACGTGACGTGAACGAGACGCTCGCCGCACTGCGGGCCGATGACTTCGACATCGTGATCTGCACGACGGCACCGTCCCCACGGGCGGTCCCCGGTGACACGATCGCCGCCGCCGCGCGGGCACTCGGGTGTGATGACGTGTCCACGGTGCCCACGGTGGAACAGGCGTGCGACCGCGCCCTCGCGGATGCCACATCGGAGGACGCGGTGCTGATTGCCGGGTCCCTCTATGTCGTGGGGGCCGCCCGCACCCATCTCCGTCGCGTTCTGCCCTGATTCCGTGCCGAAAACGGGGCCGAAACCCACGAAAATGGGGACTCCCGCGGGTTCACCCGTAGCCTGAAGCCCATGTCAACACGCACCCTCGTTCTCCTGAAGCCAGATGCCGTCGAGCGCGGACTCGTCGGCGCCATCCTGAGCCGCTTCGAGCAGAAGGGCCTGAGGCTCGTCGGCATGGAACTGCGCACCCTCGATGCCGACATCCTTGCCCGCCACTACGAAGAGCACGTGGGCAAGGGTTTCTACGGCGAACTGGTGGCATTCATGGGCCGCGGCCCTGTGGTGGCGCTGGCTGTCGAGGGTCCGGAGGACACCTGGGAGATCGTGCGCTCCATGATGGGCACCACGAACCCGGCAAAGGCCGCTCCCGGCACGATCCGCGGGGATTTCGGCACGATGTTCACCGAGAACCTCGTCCACGGCAGCGATTCGGCCGAATCTGCCGCCCGTGAGCTGAAGATCTTCTTCCCCTCCCTGTAGGTCTCGGGTCATTACCATTCCAGTACCGACGCACACGCAAGACGCGCGTGCGGCGGACTTTCCCTCATGAGCCGCAACAACCCGCTTGCCATTGGTCGCGACATTGCGATCGACCTCGGTACCGCGAACACGCTCGTGTACGTGAAGGGCCAGGGCGTGGTGCTGAACGAGCCGTCGGTCGTTGCCATCGACACCCGGGACGGCCGTCCCGTGGCCGTCGGGCTCGACGCAAAGCGCATGCTCGGGCGCACACCGAAGCACATCCAGGCCATCAGGCCGCTGAAGGACGGGGTCATTGCCGACTTCGACGTGTGCGAGAAGATGCTGCGCTATTTCATCCAGCGCATCTCCACCAGCCGGTGGAGCAAGCCGCGGATGGTCATCTGCGTCCCGTCGGGCATCACCGGCGTGGAGCAGCGGGCCGTGCAGGACGCCGCCGAGTACGCCGGCGCAAGGCGCCCCGTGCACATCATCGAGGAACCCATGGCGGCGGCAATCGGTGCCGACCTGCCGGTGCACGAACCGAGCGGCAACATGATCGTCGACATCGGCGGCGGCACGACGGAAGTGGCGGTCATCTCGCTCGGAGGCATCGTGGTGGCTCAGTCAGTGCGCGTCGCCGGCGACGAACTGGACGAGGCGATCGTCGCGTACGTGCGCACGCAGTTCGCACTCGACATCGGCATCAACACCGCCGAGGACATCAAGATCCAGATGGCGTCGGCGTGGCCACTGGCCCATGAACTCACGGCGGACGTCGGCGGCCGCGACACTGTCACCGGTCTCCCCAGGACGATCGAGCTCACCAGCGAGAACGTGCGTGAAGCCATCGCCGAGCCGGTGACTGCCATCATTGATTCGGTGAAGTCCACCCTCGACCGCACCCCTCCCGAACTCGCCGCCGACATCATGGACCGGGGAATCTGCCTGTCCGGTGGCGGGGCGCTCCTCACCGGTCTGACGCAGCGCATCTCCCACGAGACCGGCATGCCCTGCTACGTGGCGCCGGACCCGCTGTACGCCGTGGCGATCGGGTCGGGTCGCGCCCTCGAGAACATCGAGGCGATGCGCGGGATGATGTCCTCACCGGGACTCGACGTTCAGTAAGCGGTTCCCCATGGCGGGCAACACCTTCACCCGACGCAGGATCATCCTGCTGCTTGTTCTTTCCTCGATCATGCTCGTCACGCTCGATCTCCGTGGCAGCGGTTCCGTGAACGGGTTGAGGTCGGTCTTCGGGACCGTGTTCCGCCCGGTGGAGAGCGTCACGCGCGTCGTCGTCCGCCCTGTCGAGAACGCATGGCACGGCATCACCAACTACAACGACGTCGTGGAGGAGAACCGCCGACTGAAGGACCTGGTCGCCTACGGCGAGGGTGCGAAGATCGGTGCCGTGGCCAGTGTCCGCGAGGCCCAGGAGCTCCTGGCGCTGAACGGTCTTCCGTCGCTTGCCGGCATCAACTCGTGCTCGGCCCAGGTGGTGGGCCAGTCACCGTCGAATTTCGCCCAGACCGTCGAGATCAACCGGGGCAGTGAGTGCGGCATTCGGGTCGGCATGCCGGTGCTGAACGCCGCCGGGCTGATCGGCAAGGTCACCGACGTCTTCGATGGTCGTGCCGTGGTCATGCTGCTGACGGACCCCGGCTACTCGCTCGCCGTGAAGGTGGTCAACACGCCACCCACTACGACGACCGTGCCGGGCGCGCCGGTCATCACCGTCGACCAGAGCACCACCACGTCGACCACCACCACGACCACGATCCCGAAGACCACGACGACCGCGGGCATCCCCGGTTTCACGCCCGGGTCCACGCTCGCGCCGACCGTGACGAACCCGTCGCAGTCGACATCCCCGAATGCCACTGTCGTCGCCCCCACGGGGACGGGGGACATCAACAAGCCGGGGTCGGCGAACCAGTCGGAGATCACCGTGCCGGCGGGGGCGAACCTGCCGTTGCGCGAGACGGGCGCACTCGAGGGCCGCGGCATCTCGAAGGCGCCGATCATCAGGTTCGTGGAGAACCAGCCGCGGTTCGGCGAGGTCAATGTGGGGTCGCCCGTCATCTCGGCCGGTGGCGCGTCGTCACTCGCACCTCCTGACATCGTGATCGGGACGGTCTCGCGGGTCATCAAACGGTCGGGAACCCTCGGTCCGCTGCTCGAGGTCAAGATCTCGGCCAATCTCGACGCACTGAACTTCATCCGCGTCCTCCTCTACCAGCCCTCCACCGAGAAGGTGAACGCCCCGTGATCGACCGCCTGGTTGACCTTGCGGAGAACCGTTACTTCCGGCTGTTCCTCGTCGGTCTCGTGGTGCTGAGTTTCCAGACCACGATCCTGAACGACATGCGGCCGTTCGGAGTCTGCCTGCAGGTCATGCTGTTGCTGGCGGCCAGCAGTGGGCTCGCCCGCGGGTCCGAGACCGGTGCGGCAGCGGGCTTCATGATCGGGCTGATGTACGACATGGTGCTCACCACCCCGATGGGGGTCGGTGCGGCAGTGTTCGCCGCAGTCGGGTACCTGGCCGGCTACGCGCACCGTTTCGTGCACGAACCCAACTGGTGGTCGCAGATGGTCCTTGCGGCCGGTGCAAGTGCCGTGGGCACGATCCTGATGCCGATCGCGTTGACAGTGGTTGGTGTGGAGGGAGTCCTGACGTTCCGCGTCATCGGCATTGCTTTCGTGGTGGCCCTCTTCAATGCCGCATTCAGCCTGCCGTTCGAGCGCATCTGCCGATGGGCGCTGAGCGAACCGAGGGTCGTCCGCTGATGCCGCGCGACCGCAACATCTCGCGTCTCTCTGTGCTCGTCTCGGTGTCCATCGCACTCGCGTCGCTCCTCACGGTGAGGTTGTGGTTCCTGCAGGCCATCGACTCGAAGGGACTCCAGGACAGGGTCTCGGAGGTGCGCACGAGGACCGTCCGGTTGACCCCCGAGCGCGGTCGCATCTTCGACGTGAAGGGACGCATAGTCGCCGACAACGAGCGCATCCTCACCATCACCATCGATCGCGCCATCATCGCCAAGTCACTCGACCGTCAGCAGATGTGGGACCGCTTGGGCGGGGCCCTCGGGATGTCCGTCACTGCACTCGAGGACCGGTGGCTGTCGAAGCGCTACGACCAGTTGCAGCCCCTGCCCCTGAAGGAGGACGTCTCCGAGCAGCTCGCGACGTTCCTGAGAGAGCGGAGCGAGGACTACCCGGGCGTGGACGTGCGGGAGGACTGGAGGCGCGAGTACCCCTACGCACCGATCGCGAGTCACGTCATCGGGTTCCTGGGGGCGATCCCCGACAGCAAGACGGCCGCGACGTACTACAAGACGCTCGGTTACGACCCCGATTCCCGCATCGGCCGGTTCGGCGTGGAACAGATGTACGAGAACGACCTGCGCGGCAAGCCGGGCTTCGTGAAGTACGAGGTGGACTCGCGCGGCCGCATCCTCCGTCAGATCTCCCGGCAGGAGGCGGTCCCCGGGAACGACATCCAGTTGTCCATCGACATCGACATGCAGCAGTTCACCGAGCAGGCCCTCTTCACCGAACTCGACGCGCGGCGCCACACCGAGGCGCCCACCATCCTGAAGTTCGGGGAGCCCGACCCCGACTACCCGCTGGTCAACCTGTACAAGGCGCCGGCGGGATCGAGCGTGGTGATGAACCACGACACGGGCGAGATCCTCGCGATGGCGAGCTACCCGAATTTCGACAACCGTTGGTTCAACGCCGGCATCAGCTCGGAGAAGTTCAACCAGTTGTTCCCGAACACGAAGGATCCCGACCAGTCGATCCTCGTCAACCGCGCGATCAGTGGCCGATACAACCTGGGCTCGACGTTCAAGCCGTTCGTGGCGTACGCCGCACTGAACACCGGCCAGCTGCCCGGCGGCGTCGACTACACGTTGAAGGACACGGGCACGTACAAGCTGACGAGCATCCCCGAGGAACGCTGCCAGTTGAACGTGAAGTGCATCTTCAAGAACGCGAACTGCGGAAACGGCGCACCGTGCAAGTACGGCCGCGTCAATGTCGTGTCGGCGCTCGCCATCTCGTCCGACGTGTTCTTCTACAAGATCGGCGAGGAGATCTTCAGCCAGCGCGGCTACCGACCGATCCTCGAGGAGCAGGTGCGCCAGTTCGGGTTCGGGTCCCCGACGGGGATCGACCTCCCGTACGAGTTCATCGGCACCGTTCCGAACAAGGCGCTGAAGCAACGACTCGCGGCGAGCGGGGCGATCGCGAAGGAGGAGGGCAAGGGCTATTACGTGGGCGACAACGTGCAGTTCGCGATCGGCCAGGGTCTTCTGTCCGCCACCCCGTTGCAGCTGGCGGTGGCGTACGGCGCCATCGCGAACGGCGGGAAGGTCGTCCTGCCCCACGTGGTGCGCGCCGTGTGGGGCCCGGGCACGCCGAACGGCAAGCCCGGCCGGGTCGACCTCGACAAGGGAGTCGTTCTGCGTGATTACTCGGCACCCGAGATCAAGCGTGACATCGGGATGGACCAGACCGCCCGCGAGGCCATCGTGGAGGGACTCACCAGGGTGATCACCGGACCCGGTGTGCGCTCGGACATCTATCACTCCACCACGGGCGAGAAGTTGTTCCGCTCGTACCCGAAGCGCGCACTCCCGATTGCCGGCAAGACCGGGACGGCCAAGACCGGGACGGCCCAGGGTGCGGGGAACCTGCCGTGGAACGACTCTTCTGCGTTCGCCGCGTTCAGCAAGAACCCGAACATCCCGTACACGGCGGTGGCATACCTCGAGAAGAGCGGGTTCGGGTCGAGGGCAGCAGCGCCGGTCGTGAAGTGCGTGTTCACAGCGCTCGCCGGAAAGACGCGCGTCGTCGAGGCCCAGCCCGCGGACCCGCTCGACGTCAACGCGGTCACGCCCGCACCCGAACAGCGCCTGAACAGCCCGTTCTGTCTCGTCGGCTCCGGCTCCACGGTGCGTGACTGATGAATGCCGTGTTCCGCTCGCGTCGGCCGAACTCGGGTCTCGGCAACATCAAGCGCGGTTTCGCCGACCCGGGCCGCAACATCGACTGGATCCTCATGGCTGCCGTCGGTGCGCTCTCCGTCATCGGGTTGTTCCTCATTTTCTCGGCCACCCGTCCGCGGTTGATCTCGAACGGGCTCGACCCGTACCAGTTCGTGCAGAGGCAGATGATCTTTCTCATCATCGCAATCGTGGTGATGGCGGTGGTCATGTGGATGGACTACGTGCAGTTGCGCGGCAGTGCGCAGGCGCTCTACGCAGGAACAATGTTCCTGTTGGTGATGGTGCTCGTCATCGGTGGCGTGAAGGGCGGGGCGAAGCTGTCGTTCGACATCGGTCCGATCGCACTCCAGCCCTCCGAACTGGCAAAGGTGGTCACGTTGCTCATGCTCGCGGGCTTCCTCGCCGATGATGACGGGGACAAGGTTCCCTACGAACGACTGATCCAGTCGTTGTTCATCGTCGGGGCACCCGCATTGCTGGTTCTCGCCGAACCCGACCTCGGCTCGGCCTCCGTTCTGATTGCGTGCGCGATGGGGGTGCTTCTCGTCGCGGGCGCACAGGTGAAGTACATCGCGTTCATCACGGGCATGGGGATCCTCTCGGGCATCGCCGGCGTCGCTTCGGGAGTCGTGCGGTCGTACCAGCTGAAGCGCATCACTGCGTTCCTGCAGCAGAACTCCGACAGTGCCGACCTCCAGAACCTCATCACCCAGGTGAAATTCGCCAAACGGGCCGT
>JBEGJV010000081.1:0-7374 GCA_041184385.1 Actinomycetota bacterium | reverse complement strand
CTCCGCCGGCGACAAGGACATCGTGCTCGACATGCATGAAGTCTCTTACATCGATTCCACCGGCCTGGGAGCGCTGGTCACTTCGCTGACTTGCGCCCGTAACCGTGGCGGCACCCTCCGCCTGACCAACGTCCCGCAGCGCATCCAGGGTTCGTGGGTTGACGAGGAAGAGGTGCGTCAGGTGGTCGCACACTGGCGCAACCAGTCGCCCGAGGTGGCGTACGTCAGCGGCATCGAGGGTGAAGCAGACGGGGCCGGAGGGAGCCAGCCCGGGCTCTTCGGCGGCAGCACGGGAAATGACGGGGACGACGGTCTGCTGCGCCAGGCAATCGAGATCGTCGTGCGTTCGGGGCTCGGCAGCACCTCGCTGCTGCAGCGCAAGTTGAAAGTCGGTTTCGCGCGCGCCGGCCGTCTGATGGACGAGCTCGAGGAACGCGGGGTCGTCGGACCCAGTGAGGGGTCGAAGCCCCGTGCCGTGCTAATGAGTGTGGAAGAACTCGACGCAACGGGGTGATCCACATGGCCGATTCGGCTCTCGAAACCGTGACAACCGGACTGAGGTTCCCGGAAGGCCCGGTGGCGATGCCGGACGGCAGCGTGATCCTGACCGAGATGTTCGGTCACCAACTGACGCGGGTCGCCCCTGACGGTTCCAAGACGAAGGTGGCCGACGTCGTCGGGCTCCCGAACGGACTCGCGATCGGCCCCGACGGCTTTCTCTACATGTGCAACAACGGCGGTGCGTTCACGCCCCTGCAGATGGGCGACCTTCTGTTCCCCGGAGAGTTCGACCCGTCCAAGTACATCGGCGGCCGCATCCAGAAGGTGAACATCGACACCGGCGAGGTCACCGACCTGTACACGCACTGCGGTGACATTGCGCTGCGCGCACCGAACGACATCGTGTTCGACGCGCACGGCGGGTTCTGGTTCACGGACCACGGCATCCGCGACCACCGCACGGCCGACCGCACGGGCATCTATTACGCGAAGGCGGACGGTTCGTTCATCGAGGAGGTCGTGTTCCCCGTCGATTCGCCGAACGGGATCGGCCTCTCGCCCTCGGGTGACCGCGTGTACTGGGCGGAGACGCACACCGGACGTGTGTACCAACGAGCGATCACGTCACCGGGCAAGGTGGGGCCGATCACACCCGACGTTCCCACCATGCTGTGCGGACTGCCCGGGTACCAGTTGTTCGACTCGCTCGCTGTCGACGGCGAGGGCAACATCTGCGTCGCCACGTTGATCAACGGCGGCATCACGGTCATCTCGCCTCGGGGAGAGGTCATCAACTTCGTCGCCACCGACGACCGCATCACCACGAACATCTGCTTCGGTGGCGAGGACTTCCGCACTGCCTACATCACGGTCTCCTCGACCGGCCAGTTGCTGAAGATGAAGTGGCCATACAAGGGGCTGCGTCTCAACTGTCAGTAGGCTCGTGACCGTGGCGCAGCGGTACTACATCGAGACTCTCGGCTGCCCCAAGAACCAGGTCGATTCCGAGAAAATCGCGGGCACCCTGCTCGCCCAGGGTCTGGTCGCCACCGATGACCCGTCCAAGGCCGATGTCGTCGTGGTCAACACGTGCGCCTTCATCGAGGAGGCGCGCCAGGAGAGCATCGACACCCTGTTGACGCTCGATGACCAGCGCAAGCGCTCCTCGCGCCTCATCGTCACCGGTTGCATGGCCGAGCGCTACGGCGAGGAACTCGCCGAGGCCATGCCGGAGGCCGACCAGGTTGCCGGTTTCGGTGTGCCGATCCGGTTGGGTCGCAAGCCATTGAAGGTGAGTGCGGACGTGCCGTCGTTCGACCTGCTGAACCTTCCGCGTCCGAAATCCGCGGCACCGTGGGCGTACGTGAAGATCGCCGAGGGTTGCGACCGCAACTGCGGGTTCTGCGCGATCCCGAGTTTCCGCGGTCCGCAACGAAGCCGCGACATCGAGTCGATCCTGGCCGAGGTGGAACAGGTGGACGTGCGCGAGATCGTCCTCGTCGCACAGGACCTCGCCAGCTACGGCAAGGACCGCCCGGGTGAGCTCGGTGCGGGCTCGATCGTGCCTCTCGTGCGCAAGGTGTCCTCGATGGTCGACTGGGTGAGGTTGCTGTACCTGTACCCGAGCGACCTCAGTGACGATCTCATCGAGGCGATCCTCGATACCGGGGTCCCGTACTTCGACCTGTCCCTGCAGCACGTGAGCAAGGCGCACCTGCGGCGCATGCGGCGGTGGGGCGATGCGGAACGGTTCATCGAGAGGATCGACCGGATCCGCGCGATGGCGCCGGACGCCACGTTCCGCTCGAACTTCATCGTCGGCTACCCGGGGGAGACCGAGGAGGACCACGACGAGCTGCTGCGTTTCGTGGAGCGAGCACAGTTGGATTGGTGCGGCTTCTTCACGTTCAGCCCCGAGGAGGGAACGCATGCGATGACCCTCCCGGACCACGTGCCGACCGGGCTCATGGAGGACCGCATCGCCGAGCTTCGTGAGATGCAGGACGAGATCACGTCGGCGAGGCGCGACAACCTGCTCGGCGAGACCGTCAGGGTCCTCGTCGACGAACCGGGTCTCGCCCGGTCGTTCCGCGAGGCGCCGGAGATCGACGGGATGGTGCAGGTGCCCGATGACCTCGCCGTCGGCGGGTTCCACGACGTCGTGATCGCCCAGGTCTTCGGACCGGACCTCATCGCCGAGGGTGCGGGTCTGGTGGAATAGTCAGATGCCGGTCGACGAATCAGCCATCGCCACCTGGGCGAACGTCGTCACCGTCACGAGGGTCCTCGCGTCACCTTTCCTGTTCGCAATCCTGCCGAGCGACAGCCGCGGGTCGTGGGTCGCGTTCGTCGTCTGGATTGTCCTCTGCTCGTCCGACGGCGTCGACGGTTATCTCGCGCGCCGCCACGGCACCACGAAGAGCGGTGCGTTCCTCGACCCTCTGGCCGACAAGATCCTGATTCTCGGCGCCATGTTCACGCTCGTCAGTCGCGGCATCTTCTGGTTGCTGCCGGTCAGCATCATTGCCGGCCGCGAGATTCTCATCAGCGTGTACAGGGTCGTGGTCGGTGCGAGGGGAGTGTCGGTTCCTGCCAGCAAACTCGCCAAGTGGAAGACGCTGTTCCAGCAGCTCGCCGTGGCGTTCGCCATCGCGCCGATGACCACCACCGATGCAACGTGGCTGTGGCTGTCGCTCCTGTGGGCCGCAGTGGTCCTCACGGCCATCACGGGCGCGCAGTACGCGTACCACGCCGTCAAGGGGCGGTAGTGGAGAACACCGAGCGCGCAGAACTCCAGCGGCGCACCCTGCGCACATTGACGACGGGCCAGGTCGTGGGCGCGGCCTCCACCTCGAGCGCTGTCACCGTCGGCGCGTACGTCATCCAGGAGATACTCGGGCAGAAGACCCCGTGGGGCGGCATCGCGACCGCAACCGTCACGGTGGGCACCGCGGTCATGGCGCAGGTGCTCTCGCGCATCATGTCCCGCAACGGACGGAGACCGGGCCTGCAGCTCGGGTACGCGCTCGCCGCCGTCGGCGCCGTCATCGCGGGGATCGGGGCAGAGCACTCGTCGCTCTTCGTCTTCCTGGTGGGGTTGTTCCTCTTCGGCAACGGTGGCGCGTCGAACCTGCTTGCTCGTTACGCGGCCACCGACCTGGCCCTGCCGGAGGACAGGTCGAAGTCGATGAGCCGGATCGTCTTTGCATCCACCTTCGGTGCTGTGTTCGGGCCGTTGCTGATCGGCCCGGCAGAACACGCGGGCGAGAACTGGTTCGGATGGCACAAGTACACGGGGCCGTGGATCTTTGCCTCCTGCGTCCTCGCCGTCGCATTCGTCAACATCTCCACGCGTCTCCGCCCCGACCCGTTGGTCGTCTCGGGTGGCACGCGGGAGAAGGGCGGCGAGAAGCTGCCGTCGATCCCACGGACGCTCGGCATCATCACCGCGACACCCAAGGGCAAGCTTGCGCTCTCGTCGATGGTCATCTCGCAGGTCACCATGGTCGCGGTGATGACCATGACGCCGGTTCACATGAAGGCGCACGGCCACGAGACCCTCAGCCAGTACGTGGTGTCGCTGCACATCGCGGGCATGTACGCATTCAGTCCGTTCATCGGCCGGTTCACCGCGTCTCGCGGGACCATCATGTCCGTCGTGGTCGGGTCCGCCACGCTCGTCGCGGCGACCATCACGGCCGCCATCAGCGGTGAAGCGGCTGCCATCCTTTTTCCGTCCCTGTGGCTGCTAGGCATCGGATGGAACTTCGGGCTGATCGGAGGCTCCACCATGCTCCTCGAGTCCGTCAGCGACGAGAACCGAGTGACGGTGCAGGGGTCCGCCGACCTGATGATGAGTTTCTTCGGCGGCATGGCCGGACTGTCGTCCGGGTTCATCAGGCGGGCCGTCGGCTACCACATGCTGAGCGCGTTCGCGATGGTCGCAGCCGGGTGCCTGATGGTTGCGGCGTGGTTCTTCATGCAGCGACGCCGGGCGGAAATGCAGGTGGCGGCGTGAGGTGCAACGTCGTCGCGATCGGCACCGAGCTGCTGCTCGGCCAGATCAACGACACGAACTCTGCGTGGATGGGCGAGCAACTCGCCGCCGCCGGCATCGAGTCGCACCTGCAGATGAAGGTGGGGGACAACCTCGCGCGCATGGAGGACGCGATCTCGGTGGCCCTCGTCGATGCGGACGCGGTCATCATCTGCGGTGGCCTCGGCCCCACCCATGACGATCTCACGCGCGAGGCGATCGCCTCCCTGATGGGGACGGAGCTGGAGCACGACGAGGCGGTCGCGAAGGTCATCAGGGAGATGTTCGAGCGCCGAGGCCGCGTGATGGCCGAGAACAACCTGCGCCAGGCACTGGTGCCGCGCGGCGCAACCATCATCCCGCAGACACGGGGCACAGCGCCCGGTCTCATCTGCCCGATCGGGAACAAGGTGCTCTACGCGGTGCCCGGTGTCCCGCACGAGATGAAGGACATGTTCGAGCGCGCGATCCTCCCGGATCTCCTCGCGCGCAGCGGCGAGCGGGCGGTCATCAGGAGCCGCGTCCTGCGCACGTGGGGCGAGAGCGAGTCCCGCCTCAACGAGAGACTCGACGGGATCATCTCCGAACTCGACACGGTCGGGAACCCCACGCTCGCGTTCCTCGCGAGCGGGTGGGAGGGCATCAAGGTGCGTCTCACCGTGAAGGCGACCGATGTGCGCGGCGCTGACGCGGTCCTCGACGAATGGGAGGCACGGTTGCGCGCCGAGATCGGCGAGATCGTGTTCGGCACCGACGACGACACGATGGAATCTGTCGTGCTCGCGATGCTCGGGCAGCGCGGGTGGACACTCGGTGTCGCCGAGTCGGTCACCGGCGGCCTGATGGGCGGTCGTCTGACGAATGTCGCTGGTTCATCCCGCGTGTTCAGGGGCGGCGTCATCAGTTACGCGAGCGACGTGAAGTTCGACGTGCTCGGGGTGGACCGCGGGCCTGTTGTCTCAGAGAGTGCGGCGGTGCAGATGGCTCACGGGGCACGGCGCGTCCTCGCGTCCGATGTCGCCATCGCCGTGACGGGCGTCGCCGGTCCGGACGAACAGGACGGCATGCCGGTGGGGACACTCTGCATCGGGGTGGTCCTTGCCGACGGTTCCGCCCATGCGACGACGACGACCCTGCCGGGTGTGCGCGACCAGATGCGCCAGATGAGTGTCATCACGGCGCTCGACTTCCTGCGTCGCCTGCTGCCGTAGGACGCTCCTCACGGCGTCCGCACGCAGTCGGTACACTTCGCCGTGAATGCTCCCGTAGCTCAATTGGATAGAGCAGCGGCCTTCTAATCCGCAGGTTGCAGGTTCGATTCCTGCCGGGGGCGCCAGTTCAGACGAGGATGATTGACGTCCCGTCGGGGACCGATTTCGCGAGGCGCGCATCGGCCGTGAGCAGGGCGCAACCCGCAGCCCGGGCCACTGCGACGTGCGCGGCGTCGTACGGCGTGACCGAACCGCGCATCCGCCACATCTCGTCCGTGAGTGCCTGGAGCGGCACGAAGTCGATGGGGAGCCGACCGAGGATTTCCACCGACCTGTCCACGCGGCGTGCCGACCTGGGGTGGCGCATCGCAATCTTTCGCAGGGCGTTCAGCGACTCGGGGACAATGAGGTCCGTGGCGATGAGTTCGTCATCGAAGTAGTCCGACGCCGCGGCGAACCGTTCGGTGTTGAGCAGGAACTCCACCAGGGCGGAGGTGTCGATCGCCTTCATCGGCCACGACGTCCGTCATCGATGGCGTCGAGGATCTCCTTGTTCGTGACGTCGACGCGCGGCATGGCGGCGACTTCCTCGAGCCACGCCGTCATGCGCGGCCGGCGCAGTTCCTTGCGGATGGCGGTGAGCACGAGGTCACTGATGGTGCAACCGCGCTGTGCCGCGACTTCGCGCAGTTCGTCATGGAGTTCGTCCGGGACATTCTTCACCTGCAGAGCTGCCATGGCATGATGTTAGCATGACAAAAGCATGATGTTTTCCGCCCGGGAATCGTCCGTTGGCGCATGCACCTCGTACACTTCACGACGTGAATTTCAAGAAAGATGACATCGTCATCTACCCCCAGCACGGCGCATGCAAGGTCAAGGGGGTCAAGAAGCTCGAGTTCCCCGGTGGCGGCAAGAAAGAGGAGTACCTGATCCTCGAGACCGTCATCAACGAGATGACGCTGCGCGTCCCCACCGCCAAGCTCGACGAGGTGGGCGTGCGCCCGCCGGTCAACCCGGACGAACTCGAGGACCTGGTGGCCGTTCTCTCGAAGGCAGACCCGCGCGTGCCGTCGAACTGGTCGCGCCGCTTCAAGAACCACCAGGAGAAACTGAAGAGCGGCGACGTGTACCAGGTGGCAGAGGTCGTGCGAAACCTCGCCGCCCGAAACCGTGACGCCTCACTTTCCGCGGCCGAGCGCACCATGTACGAGCGCGCACGCGTGAACCTCATCTCCGAGATCGCCCCGGCGCTGAAGGTGTCGAACGAGGAAGCAGAGAAGTTCCTGAACTCGGCTCTCGAAAAGGGAGTCCTGAAGCCCGCGAAGGTCGCCAAGAAGAAGGCGGAGGCGCCGAAGAAAAAGGCTGCCGACGAGGACTCTGACGACCCCGAAGACGACTGACGGACATGGCCCGTCTGGGGTACTGCGGTCTCGGCGTCATGGGAGCGCCCATGGCGCGCCACCTTGCCGCCGCCGGCCACGACCTGGCCGTCTACAACCGCACGGGTGCCAAGGCACTCGAGTGGGTCGCCGCCAACGGCGGACGTGCGTTCCCCTCGCCGGCTGAGGTCGCGGCGGAGAGCCAGGTCGTGTTCCTGTGCGTCGGAAACGACGATGACGTGCG
>JBEGJV010000080.1:0-7498 GCA_041184385.1 Actinomycetota bacterium | reverse complement strand
GGCCGAGATCACCGAACCCGAAGTGTCCCACCGTCGGGTGTGGCAACACGCGTGCGACATGGACATCGACGTCATCGCACTCGAGACCGACCTGTACGGTCCTGTCGGATCGTCACTGGAGGAAGCGGTCAGGGTCGTTTCCGGTCTCGGGCCCGACACCGCGGTGCTGGTGAAGGGTTCCCGTTCGTCGCGCACGGAGCGTGTCGTCGACGCACTGATGAACCTCTAGGTGGGGTCCACTTCGGCGGCGAGGAACGCCGCACCCTCGGCTGCCGCATGGTCCAGTTTGTGGATGTTGCACCACCACGCGAGGAACAGCGCCCACAGCGAACCGAAGTAGAGAACCGGCCGCGGGCCGATGCGGTCCATGATCGGTCCGAAGATCATGTTCCCGATGGGGATGGTGCCGCCGAACGCCATGAACCACAGGGACAGCACCCGGGCCCGCACGGCAAGCTCGAGCCTGCTCTGCAGCACGGTCATCAGCGCCGTGGTCGTGGAGAAATATGTGGTGCCGAGGATGAACCCGGTGACGAAGGCGAGCGGGATGTTCGGCGAAGAGGCGAAGAGGGCGAGCGCCACCGCGAACATCGCGAATCCGCGGCGTGCGGTGGTTCGTTTGTCCTCGGTGGCGAGGAACGTCCCCACCGCGAGGGCGCCCAGCATCGACCCGAACCCCCACGTGGCGTACAGCCACTTGTACGTGGCGGTCTTCGGGGCGATGTCGAACGCCAGGTCCGCGACGGCGGGGAAGAGCCCCACGAACGTCAGGCTGAACAGCGAGAAGGAGAACATTGACAGCAGCACCCGCCCGATCACCGGTCGTTCCCGCGCCACCCGGATGCCGAGAGTGAGGGAACGCCAACCGGACTCCGTGGTTTTCTCTGCCTTCGGCATGGTGATGCGGAGCACCGCGGACATGACGATCAGGTACATGCAGGCGTTGATGAAGAAGATGTGCTGTGTCTGAACGCCCGCGTTCATGAGGATGGCCGCGACGATCGGGCCGGTGACGCGCGATCCGTTGACGGACACCGAGGACAGGCTGATGGAACCGCCGAGGTCCTCCGGCGGCACAAGGCTCGGCAGCACAGCCGAGAACGCCGGTGCGTTCAGGCTGTTGCCGATGCCCACCACGAGCTGCGCGCAGAAGAGGGCGGGGATGGCGGCATGGAGCGAGGAGAAGATGCCGAGCAGGGCTGACCCGGTCATCTGGATGATCTGGGCGAAGACGATCCACTTGCGACGGTCGAACTTGTCCGCCATCACGCCCGCGGGGATCGAGAGGAGAAGGAGCGGACCCATCTGGGCGAACGAGAAGATGGCCACCGTCGATGCGCTCTTCGTTCGCGAATAGATGTACGCCGGCAGCACGACCTGCTGCATCCAGACACCGATGCTGGAGGTGAAACTGGAGAGCCACATCCGTCTGAACTGCGGGTGGGCGAGTGCCGCACGAGCGGACCCCGGCGTGGGGGGCTTCTTCAGGCGCGGCGAGTCGGACATACGGGGCATTGCCACAGTACTTGTGTGCCCACCTCGCGGGCGTGTTGGGCTAGTGACCGGCGTCGAACGAGATCGGCATCGATGCGGGGCCGAAGATCGCCGTGGTGGCCGGCTTCATGACGGTCTCACCACTCCGCACGATGTTCGGCATGCGCCGCGGAAGAATGGCGAGAGCCTCCTGGAGTTCTGCTCGTGCGAGCGAGGCACCGAGGCAGTAGTGGATGCCGCTGCCGAACGACATGTGGGGGGAGCCGACCGGTTCGCGTGTGATGTCGAACCTCTCCGGATCCGGGAACACGCTCGAGTCGAAGTTTGCTGTCGCGAGGCTGGTGCTCATGAACGTCCCCTTGGGGAAGATCACGCCGTCCATCTCGATGTCCTCGGTGGCGTACCTGATGGTCCCGTTGACTGCTCCCCAGAAGCGCATGCACTCCTCGACGGCGCGCGGCGCAAGTTCGGGCTGACGCGCGAGCAGTTCCCACTGCTCCGGGTGGTCGAGGAACACCGCGAGGCAGAGGCCGAGCTGGTTGCGCGTGGTGTCCGTGCCGCCCACGATGACGGCCTCCACCATCATCTCGAGTTCCTCGGTGGACAGACGGTCGCCCTCTTCCTCCGCGGCGATCATGTCGGTGAGCAGGTCGTCCTGCGGTGCGGAGCGGCGCTCGGCAATGAGACCGCGCACGTACTCGCCAAGTTCGTCCTGGGCCTTCATGATGACGGGGAGATCCTCGAGCAGTGTTCCGTTGAAGATGCGGAGCACGTCGGTGGCCCACACGCTGAACTTCTGCCAGTCGGCCTTCGGTGCGCCGAGCAACTCACAGATGATCGGGATCGGGTACGGCTCGCACACGTCACGGACGAACTCGGTGCTTCCGGACTTCGTGGACGGCTCGATCAGGCCGTTGATGACCTCGCGCATGAAGGGCCGCAACCGGTCGGCGCTGCGCGGCGAGAACGCCTGTGCCACGAGCCTGCGCAACCTGACGTGGGTCTCGCCCTCGGCGTTCAGGATGCTGACGCGCCGCCGGGCGAGGAACTTCTCGTCCGTGACACCGGCGAGCTGTGCGGCGAACCCCACTGCGCTGTGCCACCGCTTGTCGCGCAGGACCTTGGTGACGGTGTCGTAGTGGAGCGCCGAGTAGCCGATGTCGGTGCGTGCGATCGAAGCGGCCGACGCAATCTCGCGCATCGCCGAACGGCGTATCTGTCGGTCCCCGTCGACGAACAGGGGGACGAGGGGCATGTCGAGTTCGGAGGCAAGAACGACCATCCGCCCACCCTAGGACGCGATGGCCTGGACTGGCGCCACGAAGGGCATGCCCAGGGCGTCGGCAACCGCTTCGTTCGTCACACTGCCCCCGTAGGTGTTCAGTCCGTGCGCGACGGGCTTGTCGGTTGAGGCGACCGATGCGCCGTTGACGGCGACGTCGAGGAGATAGGGGAGCGTCGCGTTCGTCAGTGCGTACGTGCTTGTGTGCGGGACCGCCCCGGGCATGTTGCCGACGGCGTAGTGAACGACCCCATGTTCCACGTAGGTCGGCTCTGTGTGCGTTGTCTCCCTCGTCGTCTCGATGCAACCCCCCTGGTCGACTGCGACGTCAACGATCACGGCACCGGGCCTCATGGAGCGGACCATCTCCGCAGACACGACAACAGGAGCGCGGCCACCGGCCACGAGCACCGCGCCGATGACAAGGTCGGCCTCGGCGACGCTTCGTTCGATGGCACCGCGGTTCGAGGCGAGGGTCATGATGCGGCCGCGGTGGATCTGGTCCACGTAACGCAGTCGGTCGAGGTTCTTGTCGAGGAGCACGACCTCTGCCTCCATCCCTGCGGCAATCCACGCGGCGTTCCAACCGACGTTGCCCGCACCGAGCACAACAACCCGTGCGGGTCTCACCCCGGGTGCCCCACCCATGAGCACGCCGCGACCGCCCTGGGTCCGTTCCAGGAAGTGCGCACCCATCTGCGGAGCCAGACGACCCGCGACCTCGCTCATGGGTGCGAGGAGAGGGAGCGAACCGTCGCGCATCTGGACCGTCTCGTAGGCGAACGCCGTCGTGTTGTTCGCGAGGAGTGCCTCGGCGACAGCCGGGTACGCAGCGAGATGCAAGTAGGTGAAGAGCGTCAGGTCGGGTCGGAGGAACCCGAACTCCTCCGGCTTCGGTTCCTTCACCTTCACGACCATCTGCTGGCTCCAGGCATCGGCGGCGGTGGGGACGATGTCGGCCCCCGCCGCGACGTAGTCGGAGTCGGGGATCGACGCACCGTCGCCCGCCCCTGTCTCGACGTACACGTTGATCCCGATCCGCTCGAACTCGCGGACTCCATCGGGTGTGAGTGCGACGCGGCCCTCGGCCGTCTTGATCTCGCGGGGTACTCCGACAGTGGTCATGGCTGGCATGCCCTCTGTCTATTACATGCGGGGCGGACGGCGGTATCGCCCGGGCGCCCCGTGTGGAACGATGGTGGCATGCGAACGTTCAAGAATTTCGTCAACGGACAGTCAGTCGATGCCCACGACGGCCGCACGGCCGACATCATCAACCCGGTCACCGGTCAGGCCTACGCAACGGCGCCGCTATCGGGTGCAGAGGACGTCGACCGCGCGATGAAGGCGGCCGGCGCCGCGTTCGACGAATGGAGGAACTCCACCCCGTCGGAGCGATCATTGGCGCTCCTGCGCATCGCTGATGCAATCGAGTCGCGCGCCGACGAACTTGTCGCCATCGAGGTCGAGAACACCGGAAAGCCGATCGGCATGACCATGAGCGAGGAGATCCCGCCGATGGTCGACCAGATCCGCTTCTTCGCGGGAGCGGCGCGCATGCTCGAGGGCAAGGCCACCGCCGAGTACATGCGAAACATGACCTCGATGATCCGCCGCGAACCCGTGGGCGTGTGCGCGCAGGTGGCTCCGTGGAACTACCCGATGATGATGGCGGTGTGGAAGTTCGCCCCCGCCATCGCAGCCGGCAACACGGTGGTGCTGAAGCCGTCGGACACCACACCGGCTAGCGCCGCGTTCATCGCCGAGCTCGCGGCCGAGTTCCTGCCCGCAGGCGTGCTGAACGTCGTCTGCGGTGACCGCGACACCGGCCGTCACATGGTGGTGCACGACACCCCGTCGATGGTGTCGGTGACCGGGTCCGTCAGGGCCGGCATGGAGGTTGCCGAGGCCGCGTCCAGGAGTCTGAAGAGACTGCACCTCGAGCTCGGCGGCAAGGCGCCCGTCATCGTCTTTGACGACGCCGACATCGAGGCGGCAGCCGAGGGGATCGCCACCGCCGGTCTCTTCAACGCGGGCCAGGACTGCACCGCCGCCACCCGCGTCGTGTGCGGTCCGCGCGTCTACAACGAGTTCGTCGCCGCACTCGCAGAGGCCGCGGCTGCGTCTCGCACCGGAATGCCCGATGACGAGGACGTCCTCTACGGTCCGCTCAACAACGCGAACCAGTTGGCCCGTGTCGCCGGGTTCGTGAACCGCACGCCGTCCCACGCACGTGTCGTCACCGGTGGCTCGCAGCAGGGTGCCGACGGTTACTTCTTCGAGCCGACGGTCGTCGCGGACCTCCGCCAGGACGACGAGATGATCCAGAACGAGATCTTCGGGCCGGTCATCACCGTGCAGCGCTTCTCGGACGAGGACGAGGCTCTGCGCTGGGCGAACGGGGTCGAGTACGGGCTCGCATCGTCCGTGTGGACACGCGATTTCGGCAAGGCCATGCGAATGGCGAAGAACCTCGACTTCGGCTGCGTGTGGATCAACACCCACATCCCGTTGGTGGCCGAGATGCCGCACGGTGGTTACAAGAAGTCCGGCTACGGCAAGGACCTGTCCGCGTACGCGCTCGACGATTACACGCGCATCAAGCACGTGATGGCGAACATCGACAGTTGATCAGCGACGGCGGAACTCGTCCCATGCCGCGGTGAAGGCATGGTGCAGGGTGGCGCGTATGAACTCGAGTTCCTTCTCGCCGCACACGAGAGTGGGTGACAGCACGACCACCGGGTCGGCGCGGTCGTCGGCACGGCAGATCAACCCCGCGTCATAGAGGATCGGGGAGAGGACCCCGCGCAGCAGCCACTCGCTCTCCTCGTCGGAGAACGTCTCCTTCGTCTCCTTGTCCCGGACGAGCTCGGCCACCCGGAAGTACCCGCACCCGCGCACGTCACCGACGATCGGGAGTTCCGCAAGCGATGCCATGACATCGTCGAACAACGGCTCGTTGCGAAGCACGTTCCCGCAGAGGTCCTCGCGCTCGAGGACGTCGAGATTCGCCAGTGCCACGGCGCACCCGACCGGGTGACCGCCGAAAGTTGAGCCGTGCAGGTAGGTGCGGCCCGCATCCTCGATGAAGGGTGACGCGATGCGGTCGCTCACGATGACTCCGCCGAGCGCGGAGTAACCGCTCGTCACGCCCTTCGCGAAGGTGATCATGTCCGGCTGGTAGCCGAACCGGTCGCAGCCGAACATGTGGCCGAGGCGACCGAACGCGCAGATCACCTCGTCGGAGACGAGGAGAACGCCGTACTTGTCGCAGATGCCACGGACCTTCTTCCAGTAACCCTCGGGGGGCACCAGGGTGCCGCCGGTGTTCTGCACGGGTTCCATGATGACCATCGCGACGGTCTCGGGACCCTCGGACAGGATCCTCCGCTCGAGATCGTCGGCACAGTCGAGCGTGCAGGCCGGTGCATCCGCACATGACACGCACCGGTAGCGGTTCGTGTTGCGGATCTTCACCGCCGTGGGGAGCAGTGGCTCGAACGGTTCGCGGATCGCGGGGATGCCGGTGATGGAGAGCGCCCCGAGCGACGTGCCGTGGTACGCGTAGTCACGGCTGATGACCTTTCGGCGCTGGGGCTGACCGATCGCGGCGAAGTACTGCATCGCGAGTTTCCACGCAGACTCGACGGCCTCGCCGCCGCCGGTGGTGAAGAACACACGATTGAGATCACCCGGGGCAAGGTCGGCGAGCCGGGCCGCGAGCTCGATCGCCGGTGGCGTGCCGAAGCTCCAGAGCGGGAAGTAGGAGAGCTTCTCCGTCTGCGCCGCCGCGGCGTCCGCCAACTCGCGGCGGCCGTGGCCGATGTTGACGGTGAAGAGACCGCTCAGACCGTCGAGGTACTTCTTGCCGTTGGTGTCGTAGACGTACGCACCCTCGCCGCGCTCGATGATCGGCATGCCGTCGCGCTGGACGCCCGCGAGCCGGGTGAAGTGGCCCCAGAGATGGCGTCGTGCCTGGTGATCGAGCGAGTCAGCCATCTCCCCATTATCCCGTCCGGACCATGTTTTTCCCGTGACTGCCCCCTGTGCGTAAGATTTCCGAGACTTCTCTGACTGGAGGTGGGAGTGACAGGAGAGCGCGGCTCGGTTCAGCTCGTCGGTGTGACGAAGCAATACGGCGACGTGATTGCCGTGGACAACCTCAACCTCGAGGTCAAGCCCGCAGAATTCCTGTCACTGCTCGGCCCCAGCGGCTGCGGCAAGACGACCACGCTGCGCATGCTCGCCGGTTTCGAGCAACCGAACGCAGGTCACATCCTGGTGAACGGTGTCGAGGTGCAGGGCGTGCCCCCGTACAAGCGCGACGTGAACACGGTGTTCCAGCACTACGCGCTCTTCCCGCACATGACCGTCGCCGAGAACGTCGCCTACGGGCTGCGCCAGAAGGGCGTGGCCAAGGCCGACATTGCTGTGCGCGTCGCGGAGGCGCTCGACATGGTCCAGATGTCGAAGCTTGCCGACCGCAAGCCGAGGCAGATGTCGGGCGGCCAGCAGCAGCGCGTCGCCGTCGCGCGCGCGCTGGTGAACCGCCCGAGTGTCCTGTTGCTGGACGAGCCGCTCGGCGCACTCGACCGCAAACTGCGCGAGGAGATGCAGATCGAGCTGAAGCTCCTGCAGAGCCGCCTCGGCATCACGTTCGTGTTCGTCACCCACGACCAGGAAGAGGCCATGAGCATGAGCGACCGCATCGCGATCATG
>JBEGJV010000079.1:0-7560 GCA_041184385.1 Actinomycetota bacterium | reverse complement strand
GTGCGGCGGAATCCGAACTCGTTGACCCGGAATCAGAGGCAGTGCGCCTCGCGCGGTTCCTGCGCGAGCTGCACACGACTGCACCAGGTGACGCCCCGACGAACGTGTTCCGCGGCGGCGGCATCGCCAGTCGCAACGACACGTTCGTCGAAGTGTCTGCGCTCTGGGCAAGTGCAACCGGCAACTCGACGGATGCAGCGCAGCAGGTGTGGCGCACGGCGCTCGATGGCCCCGCGTGGGGGAGCGACCCCGTGTGGCTGCACGGCGATCTTCACTCGGCGAACATCATCGTGGACGGCGGCCGCATCAGCGCGGTCATCGACTGGGGTGACGTCTGCAGCGGTGACCCCGCATGCGACCTGGCGGTTGCGTGGATGCTGTTCGGCGCCGATGCCCGTGACGTGTTCTTCGGCGCGTACGGGGAGGGTGCACCGGGCCTGTGGTCGCGCGCACGTGCGTGGGCGCTGCTGTTCGGACTCGTCTACTGGCGTGCGTCAGAAGGTGACCCGTTGATGGACGTGATGTCGCGCACCGTCCTCGGCCGCGTCCTCCCGGACTGAGTGTCGAGGTCGGTCAGCGACCGGTGAGCACCGGCAGCACGCGCGGACCGCGCACCTGGCCGTTCGCCCACGTGGTCTTCTTTGTCGGGTCGAGCGAGTAGTTCGGGAAGGCACGGAGCCATTCCTGGAACGCCACGATCATCTCGAGTCGTGCCAGGTTCGAGCCGGCGCAGCGGTGGATTCCGAGGCCGAACGCGACGTGGCGGTTGTTCTCGCGGTCGAGGATGAACTCGCTCGCGCGGTCGAACTCGTTCGGGTCGTGGTTCGCGGCGGGGAAGGTGACGAGTGTCTGGTCTCCGGCGTGCATGGGGCAGCCGGACACCTCGACGTCCTTCACGACCTTGCGCGCCATGGTGACGGGTGCGTAGTAGCGCAGGACCTCCTCGTTCGCCTGCTGCCAGAGTTGGTGGTCGTTGTCGACCGCCAGCAGTCGCTGCACCTGGTCGTTGTGCTGGGCGAAGTGCCACAGGCCCGACCCGATGGCCGACCACGTCGTGTCGATGCCGGCGACAATTTGCAGGCGCACGTACCCGACCTTGATGTCCCACGCGACTTCCTTGCCGTCGATCTCGGCATTCGCGATGACGGTGAGAAGGTCGTCCTTCGGGTTCGCCTGTCGTTCCTTCAGGATCTCGCTGATGTACGCGGTCATCTCCGTTAGCACCTGCAGCCGGATGGCGTTGTCCTTCGGGGCCAACTGGAAGTTCTTGTAGATCCAGTCGCGGAAGAGGTCCGCGTCCTCCTCCGGCAGGCCGGTGAGCATGCAGATCCCGTGCACGGGGATGTGTTGCGTGTACTGCACCGCTGCATCGGCCGTGGGCGAGTCGCCGATGTCGGCGATGAGCTTCCGGCAGAACGTGCGCAACTCCTCCTCGATGGATGCGACGGCCTTCGGGTTGAACGCGGGGAGGATCAGTCGACGGTGCCCGTGGTGGTCCGGCGGGTCGCTGGTGATCGGCGGCGCCGGTGACCGTGGCGCGTCGGGTCGGCCGACGTTCACCCAGATCGACGAGAAGTGGTCGGTGTCGTTGGCGATCTGCCGCACTGCATCCATGGTGACGGGCATGAACGCACGTCCGTAGCGCTCCGTTGATGCGACCGGGCACTGCTCGCGCACGTCGTTCCAGATGTCGATGGCGTTCTCGCCCCAGCCGTCATCCAGCCAGTCCCAGTCCGTCAGCCAGTTCTTCACCGGCTCCGATTCGATCGCGTCTGCCCCGTACGCCATGGTGTTCCCCCCGGATCGCGCAATGTGCGTGTGACCACACAGTACTCACCGTGCGGGCCGCCCCGCCCAGCCGTCGATCCCGTGCGGCGGGCACGATCAGCCGTGGCCGACCACGGACACCTCGCCGTTCTGGGCGGACGTCGCAACGGCCGCCGCCGACGCGGGCGGGACCGCAACGACGATGCCGTCGTCGCCGGCCGCCGGGGCGACCACCACGGCGTCCGCCGCGATCACCTGCGCCTGCGCCACCACATCCACCCGGTCGCCGGGCGTCATGCGCGGAGCGATCACGTCGCGGGGGAGAGCGACCACGCGCCAGTCGGCCGGGACGTCGGCACGCGGGACGGTGGTCGGGGAGCATGCCGCGCCCTGGGCGTCGCCATCACCGGGAGAAGTGGCATGAGTGAGCGCGAACACGCTGACCGTGATCAGTGACGCGAGCACGACGGCAACTCGCGTCTGCGTGCGCCTGTGCAGCATGAGGTGCGCAATGAAACGGCGTCTCAGGTCATCGGCCTGGTCGCGTGCGGCGCGCAGGAATTCGACGGGTGCGGGCATGGGGCTCCTCTCGGGGGTGCCATGTGCCCGCGGACGGGACGCCGGCGGAACCGGCCGCGCCGGTCGTCAGTCAGCGGATGTGGATGACGTGCTGCTCGACGATGTGTCGGTCGACGTCGTGGATGAGGTCGACGCCGCGGTTGACGAGCTCGAGCCACCGCCGGAGTCGGTCTTGTAGAAGCCGCCACCCTTGAACGTGATGCCGATGGGCGTGAAGACCTTCTTCACCGGGCGCATGGTGCCGTCAACAGGGTGCCTCGCCTCGGTGAGGGTGGCATCCGAGAAATCCTGCTGCACTTCGATGGTCTCGCCGGTCTCCGTGAACTTGTAGACGTATGTGGGCATGGGGGTTCTCCGCGATTGGCATTCGGGTTCGTCGGGTGCCAAATGGTAACTGGCTAGTTTGGGAATCCGTGAGAGCCCGCACCGCCGTCATCCCCGCAGCCGGCCTGGGGACCCGCTTCTATCCCGTCACGAAGGCGGTGCCGAAGGAACTCCTGCCCATCGTGGACGTGCCCGCCCTGCAGTTGATACTGGACGAGGCGATCGGCGCCGGATGTGACCACATCATCCTCGTCTCGAGCAGGGTGAAGCCCGGCCTCGAGAACTACGTGACCCCGGACGAGAAGGTCGTGGCGAAGCTGCGCGACCTCGGGCGAAACGACGTGGCCGACCGCCTGTCGCGCATCGGCACCGACGTGCGCGTGAGCATCTGTTACCAGGACAACCCGCAGGGCCTCGGCCACGCCATCGGGTGCGCGAAGGACCTCGTGGGCGACGAGCCGTTCGCGGTCCTGCTGCCCGACGAACTGCGCGGTGACCCCGGCCTGCTGCGGCTCCTCATTGACTCGAGCGAGGCGACAGGCTCGAGCGCCATCGAACTGAAGCGCGTGCCGATGGACGAGGTGTCCGCGTACGGCGTGGTCAGCGTTGCGCCCGGCGCGCCGGCGGACGGACCGTTCGAGGTCACCGACGTGGTGGAGAAGCCGAAGAAGGAGGACGCGCCGAGCGACCTCATCATCCTCGGCCGCTACGTGCTGACGCCCTCCATCTGGCAGGACATCGCGGACCTGAAGCCGCACCCGAACGGCGAGCTGCAGCTGACCGATGCGCTGCTCTCGCAGACGAAGCGCGTGCCGATCCTCGGTCACCTGACCACCACGGAGCGCTACGACACCGGCACGCCGTTCGGCTGGCTCACCGCGGTGATCGACATCGCGCTGCGTCGCGCCGACACCGGCCCGCAGTTGCGCGAGTGGCTGCGCACGCGTCTCTGAGGCCCCGTTCGCCTACTTTCAGTCCGCGCGGCGGAAGACGTTCGTCTCGTCGATGACGAACCCGTGCTCGTCGACGGTGACCTCGGCATCGGTTCCCGCCGCGAGTGACGTGTACGTCCACGTGTGCATGCCCGTTCGCGTGTAGCGGTGGGGGACCTTCTCCACCGCGAGCGTCTCGATGTCGATGGTGATCACCTGGATGTCAGCGGTGTGGCCGACATGCAGCGGCAGGCGGTGGGTGATGACGGAGTTGGTGAACGGCGTGTTCACGAAGTCGATGTCGAGGGCGCCGTCGAGTTCGGTGCGGTGTGCCCCGTTCATCTCGCCCCAGTGCCCCTTGCCGTCCGTGGCGAGCCACAGGTCGGCTTCCTCCATGTCACGGAAGAGGAGCATCTGCTGGATGCGCCACTGCGCCGACAGGCGCAACGCAACGGTCGCGTCGTCACGCTCCAGGCGCAGCTCGGCCGTCCATCCCTCGTTCTCCCAGCGCAGGTCCACGCGCGACGACGGAGTGCCGTCCCAGTGCTGCCAGGTGAACGACCGTCCCGGTGACGCGAGCGGACGGTAGTTCGGCATGCCAGACGTTCTATCTGCGGGGCGGGGAATTCCGCCCGGCCTGCGGGAATTGCGCGGGTACGGTCTGCCCATGCGGTGGTTCCGGCGCACACAAGAGGGCATGAAGAAAACTGACACCCCGACTCCCATGCACGGCCCCGAAGTGCAGGTACTGATCGGTAAAGGACGGGTTACTCCGCCGCGGATTACCGGACCGCGTCCACCGGTCAGGAAGTTCGTGTTCCCGAGGTCTCCTCTGCAGGAATTGCTCGAGGACCGCGGCGCTTGATCGGCAGATACGTCGACTCGAGCGTGGTCATTTCTGCATTTGACTTGTTGGACGCGAGACAATCCGACGACTTGATTTCAGGTGAACAGCCCCTGTTCACCTCGATGCTGGTGTACGTGGAGGTGATTCGCAATCTGGCGCGACTTGAGTCGTTCTCGGGTAGTCAATCCGTCGAGGAGGAGTTCGAGAACCTGTTCGCCCGAATGAGCATCATCGAAATTGACGATTTGGTGTGGTCGAGGGCCGCTGATGTCGCGAGAGCCTCCGGGGTGAAGTCATTGGACGCGGTGCACCTTGCCGCCGCATCGGCTCTGGGCGACTCGGCCTTAGAGTTCGCGACGTTCGACAGAAGGCTTGCCGTCGCGGCGCGCAATCTGGGAATGGTCGTTGTCGGTCAGGAGTGACCACATCACCGGCGAGCCGGGGTGTGCTCACCGCCGATACCGTTGTGGCATGACTCCGCTGGATGACGTCCGCGCGCACGTGCAGTCCCGTCTGCCGTCGGCAGCGCCCGTCACCGTTCCTTTTGACCGGGCCGCCGGCCTTGTTCTCGCAGCCGATGTCTCCGCCACGGAGAACGTCCCGCCGTTCGACAACACCGCTGTCGACGGCTACGCGGTACGGGCCGCCGATACTGCGTCGGCACCGTGCGAACTCCGTGTCACGGGTGAGATGGCCGCGGGCGCCCAGCATGTCGCATCGATCGAGACCGGCACGGCCGTGCGCATCATGACCGGTGCCCCTCTTCCCGATGGTTGCGACGCAATCGTCATGGTGGAGGACACCGAGCGTGTCGGTGACGACCGCGTGCGCATCAACCGCTCCGTGAGCGCGGGTGACGGGATCCGCCGCGCCGGCAGCGACGTCGTGCTGGGCGAGGTGCCGCTGCGGGCGGGCACCGTCGTCACTGCCGCGGTGCAGGCGGTGCTCAGCACCGTGAACGCGCGCACCGTCTCCGTGTGGCCGCGACCGCGCGTCGGTGTGATCAGTACCGGCGACGAACTCGTCGACGACGGCTCCCCGCTGCAGCCGGGCCAGATCCGCGAGAGCAACCGCACCATGTTGCTGCGGCTCGTCTCCGAAGCCGGTGCAGAGGCAGTCGACCTCGGCATCGTGCGCGACGACGAGACGGAACTCGAGTCCGCGTTGCGCACCGCTGTGAACAACGACGGCCTCGACGCACTCGTCACCAGCGGCGGCGTCAGCATGGGTGACTACGACATCGTGAAGTCGGTGCTGTCGCGCATCGCCGACATGTCGTGGTTCCAGATCGCCATGAAGCCCGCGAAGCCCTTCGCGTTCGGAACGCTCCGCAACGACGACGGTGTGAACGTGCCCGTGTTCGGCCTGCCGGGGAACCCCGTCAGCAGCCTCGTCAGTTTCGAGCTCATCGCGCGGCCCGCACTCGAGATCATGATGCACGCCGCGGATTCCATGACCGGCCGCCGCCGCGTGAAGGGGATCATCGACTACGCAGTCGCGCGCCAGCCCGACGGCAAGGTGCACTTCGACCGCTGTGTCGCGTCGTGGGGTGCCGACGGCCGCATCCACGTCGCCCGCGTCGCTGCACAGGCCAGTCACCAGCTTGCCGCCACGGCCCTTGCCAACGCCCTCGTCGAGATCCCCGACGGCAACGGGGTCGGTGCGGGCGACGAGGTCCTCGTGACCCTGCTCGGCGCTGGCGGACACCTGCCCACCACTGCCTAGGCTTCCGCCATGGACTTGGTCGACGGATTCGGGCGCGTGGTGCGCGACCTGCGCATCTCCGTGACCGACCGGTGCAACTTCCGCTGCACCTACTGCATGCCGGCCGAAGGGATGACGTGGCTCGACCGCGCCGAGGTGCTGACGTACGAGGAGATCGAGCGCGTCGCGCGCATCTGCGTGGAGCGGTTCGGGGTGGACAGCCTGCGCCTCACCGGCGGTGAGCCCACCGTGCGGGCCCACCTGCCGCAGCTCATCTCGCGTCTCGCCGCGCTGCGCCTGGCGGACGGCCGCAAGCCCGACCTGGCCCTCACCACGAACGGGGCGACCCTGCGCAACATCGCGGCCGAACTGCGCGACGCCGGCCTCGACCGCGTGAACGTCAGCCTTGACTCGCTGCAGCGCGACCGCTTCCTTGCCATGACGCGCCGCGACGAACTGGAGAACGTTCTCGCCGGCATCCGTGAGGCACAGACCGTCGGGTTCGACCCCGTGAAGGTGAACGCCGTCGTGGAGCGCGGCGCGAATGACGACGAGATTCTCGAGATGGCGCGCTACGGACGCGACAACAACGTGGAGGTCCGTTTCATCGAGTTCATGCCGCTCGATGCCACCAACGAGTGGGAACGCGCGAAGGTCGTCACCCAGGACGAGATCGTCACCACGATCTCCGCGGAGTTCCCGCTGGAGCCGGTTCCGGCACGTGGCGCTGCGCCGGCGGACCGCTGGCGCTACCTCGACGGCAGGGGGACCGTCGGCGTCATCCCGTCGGTCTCGCACCCGTTCTGCGGCGATTGCGACCGCGTTCGACTCACGAGTGACGGCCAGTTCCGCACGTGCCTTTTCGCCACCGATGAGACCGACCTCAAGTCGATCCTGCGAAGCGGTGACGCACTGTCGGCGATTGACGACGCGGTCGCTGATGTCATCACGCGTGCCGTTGGAGCGAAGTGGGCCGGGCACCAGATCGGCCAGGTCAACTTCGTCCGTCCGGCCCGCACCATGAGCCAGATCGGCGGCTGACGTGTCCCGCATCAACCCACCGCAGCAGGACGCCACCGGCGACATGCCCCTCGATTCGGCCCCGGTGATCGTGGAGGTCGAGGAGGCGGTCGCGACCATCACGTTGAACAGGCCCGCCAAGCGCAACGCCATCACGTTTGCCATGTGGGGCGCGCTCGCGGAACGTGTCACCGAACTCTCGGCGAACCCCGACGTGAGGGTTCTTGTCGTGCGCGGTGCGGGAGACCACTTCTGCGCAGGCGCCGACATCACCGAACTCACGAACGGCCCGGGCGGCGAGTACGCGCGCGTGAACTGGGCGGCCGAAGAGGCGCTCGCGAACTTCCCCGGCCCGACGATCGCCGAGATCCGCGGGAACTGCATCGG
>JBEGJV010000078.1:0-7786 GCA_041184385.1 Actinomycetota bacterium | reverse complement strand
TACATCGCCCCGTACAGCCCCCCGGCGGCCACCAACACCTCGTGCTGGCCGTCCACCACGACATGACCCGACTCAAGGACAATGACCCGGTCCGAACGCGCCGCAGTCGACAGACGGTGCGCGATGGTCAGTGTCGTGCGGCCGCGCGACAACTTCTCGAGTGCCCGCGACAGTCGCACCTCGGTCAGAGCGTCCACCGATGACGTCGCCTCGTCGAGGATCAACACGTCGGGGTCGGCGATCGCGGCACGTCCCAGGGCGACGAGCTGCCGCTCGCCGGCAGACAACGACGAACCACGCTGACCCACCCGAGTGCCAAGTCCCTCCGGAAGACCGTCGACCCAGTCGCCGAGGTCCAGCGACAGCAGCGCATCGAGGCACTCCTGCTCGCTGGCTTCCGGGCGCGAGAAGCGCAGGTTGTACAGGATCGAGTCATCGAACAGGAACGGCTCCTGCGGAACCACCATGAGCCGGCCCCGGAGATCGTCATTCGACACATCTGCCACGTCGACACCGCCCAGGAGAACCCGTCCCTTCGAAGGATCAGCAAACCGCGCGACCAGCCGGCCGAGTGTCGTCTTGCCGGAGCCCGTGCGTCCCACCACCGCCACCACCTGTCCCGCGGGGATCCTCAATGACACGTCATGGAGGACGAGATCCTCGGGGGTGTCGGTCGACCGGCTCCGGTACGCAAAGGACACATGCTCGATGTCGATTCCGAGAGGCCCTTGCGGGAGCGGTCTGGGCTCCGGATGCTGCGGGGGACCCACCGGGGTGTCGAGGACGCCGATCACTCGACGGAGACTCGCCACCGCACTCTGCGTCTGGTCGAAGACCTCCGTGAACTCGGCCACCGGTTCGAGGAAGCGGTACGTGAGGAAGATGAACCCGACGAGTGCACCGGACGTCAGGCCGCCCCCGGGGCCACGGGCGACACCGACCGCGACCACACCGCTCACGCACAGCACGGAGAAGAACTCGCCGGACGGGAACAGAAATGCACCGATCACGGATGCCCGGACGTACTTGCGTGTGCGAAGCCGCATGAGATCGCCCACCCGGCCCACCGGGAGGTCGGCGACGCCGTACGCATGGAGGGTCTCGGTTCCCGAAGTCATCTCGGACACCGATCCCACCACGTCCGCGGTGACCTCACGTGTCTCCGACCATGCCCGTACGAGACGCCTCTGCACGGTGCGCAGCACCATCGCAAGTGGTGACGCGATGGCGAAGGCAACGAGACTCAGCATCCAGTCGTACGAGATCATCACGGCCGCGACAACGATCATGAGGGTGCCGTCGAGCAGGAACGCGAGCGCTCCCCAACTGAAGAACTGCTGGAGAGTCTCGATGTCACTGGTGACCCGGCTGACGAGCGCACCGCGCTTCTCGTCATTGTGGTCGGCAAGGCTCAACCTGTGGATGTGGGAGAACAATGTCACCCTCAACGTGTACAGGGCCGATTCCGACCGGAGCCCGAGACGCACGACCGCTGCCCGCTGGCAGACGCTCGTGACGACAACGAGACACGCCCCGATGACTGCCAAACGCACGACGTAGTCGACGCGCACGTTGCCGCCCCGCACGCCGTGGTCGATGGCCAACTGCAGGAGAACGGGGATCGCCACACGTGCACCTGCACCCACCCCGGCAAGGGCGAACGTGACGCCGAATCCGTGGCGGAGAGCCGGGGCAATCTCGACGCTTCGTCCGAGAACCCCGAACGTTCCCCTGGTGCTGTCCGGTTCGGTCATCCCGGAACCTCCGTGTTCCGGCGGTCGTCATCGAATGCCTCGATCAATGCCCGGTATTCGGCATTCCTCGTGACCAGTTCATCGTGGGTGCCCTGGACAACCCCTCCGGCAGCCGTGATGTAGATGACATCATCGGCAACGGAGATGGCGGACGGACGCGAGGCCACCATGAGGATCGTTCCCGCCAGGTCGCTGGCGACAAGATTCCCGAGGATGCGCAACTCGGTCGTTGGATCGAGCGCAGACGTCGTGTCATCCAGCAGCAGCAGACGCGGTCTCCGCACGAGGGCCCGGGCGAGAGCGAGCCGTTGTCGCTGTCCACCACTGAGGCTCACTCCCCGCTCGCCGAGTGATGTGTCTAGGCCGTTCTCGAGTTCGTACAGGAACTCCGCATCGGCCACCGTCAGGGCAGCCCGCACCAGGGCGTCGTCGGTGTCCGCCCCGAGACAGAGGTTGAACCGAACAGACTCCGAGAAGATGAAGGCCTCCTGGAACACGAGCGTCGCGCCTCCGTCGACGGTGTCGATCGAACCCGACGACACGGGCACCAGCCCGGTGACCGCCTCGAGCAACGTGGTCTTCCCGCAACCCGTGGCTCCGACCAGTGCGGTCAGAGTCCCTTGCCTGACGGTGAAATCCGCGTGCTCGATCACAGCGACCTCCGGTATGTGCCGGATGGTGACGTCATGGGCTCTGACCGCTGTTCCGCCGGTCGCGATTCCGAGAGACCGTCGCGGGTCGTCGACAATCGGGTCGTCGAGAACCTGCCTCACCCGCCTGTACCCGGCATAGGAATGCGGGATCTCCGAGAAGACGTAACCGATCAGTCGCAGCGGTATCACCAACAAGGTGAACAGGTACATCGCGGCGGCGAGATCCCCGACCGTGATGTCACCGGAACGCACCCGCAGGGCGCCGACAGCCAGCAAGAAGAGGTTCGCGACGGACGGGACTGTGTCCAGCATCATCTCGAACGTCGCCCTCGCCCGCATCGACTTGATGCGCGCATCCCGCAGGAGACCGGTGATCTCCGACAGGCGCTCCGTCTCACGAACCTCCGCGCCGAACGCCTTCACGACTGCCACGCCCTCGAAACTCTCGAGCGCCGCCTCGGAGAGTCGACCCATTTGCTTCTGTGCCTCGTCGAAGTGCTTGTCGACGCGCCGTTGGTAGCCCACGTTCATGAAGACGAGCAGCGGCAGCACGACGAGCGCAACCGCCCCGAGCACCACGTCCATGACCGTCAGCCCGATGGCGCTTGCCACCAGCAGGAGCACCACGGAACTCCCGTAGGGCAACGGCGCGAGCACGGCCACGGCAGCCTCGACGTCCACGTTGGCACGCGCGACGAGATCACCGGTTTGGTGCCGCCTGTGCCACACGACAGGTTGGTCGGCGAACCGCTGCACCACCTGCACGCCGAGCTTCTCCGCCACTCCCCACTCGGTGCGGCCGGCGAACGTCCGTCTCACCACGACGCCGGCGGCCCTGACGGCCGAGATGACGATGATGAGCAGGCACGCACCCACGACCGTGGACACAGCCACTCGACCCTCCTCGAACCTCGCCACGACCACATGGTCGATCATCCACTTCACGCCGAGTGAGGACCCCGCGGTGCAGAGCGCGAACACCGCGGCTCCGGAGACCGCAACGACGAATGACGCCCTTTGCAAACGCACAAGGTTGGCTATCAGCCCGAGACCCCGGCGGAAGCGCGATTCGACGTCGACACTTTCACCGTTCACCCTGCCTATTGTGTCAGTGATGCCGTTCATGCGGCGGCAACGGAGTTCACATGGACAGATTCGACAGCGCGCTATTCCTGCTCAGGACGGTCTTCGGCCTCTTCCTCGCGTTCCACGGGATCAACAAGGTGAAGAACGGCATCGCCGGCACAGCCGGTTGGTTTGCGTCCATCGGCATGAAATGGCCTGGCCTGCAGGCCCGCACGGCCGCAGCCACTGAGATCGGTGCGGGCATGATGCTCGCGGTCGGTCTGGCCACTCCTGTTGCCTGCGCTGCGATCGTCGCCACGATGTTGGTCGCCATCATCACCGTCCATTGGCGTGTCGGATTCTTCATCTTCCTTCCGAACGGCGGATGGGAGTACTGCGCGTCGATCATCGCCACAGCAGCCGCACTCGCAATCAGCGGGCCGGGTCGTTTCTCCCTTGACCATGCATTCGGCTGGGAGCTGAGCGCACCTACCGGCCTCTTCGCCGTCGGCGCAGGCGCAGCCCTGGCCGTTGTCCATCTGGTGGTGTCCCACAGGCCGAAGGGTGACTGACATGTCCCGGTCTCTCGCCCTTGCAGCCAAGATCGTCGGCGCTGCTTTCATCGTCTTCATGTGGTTCTACGCATTCGTGCTGGCACCGCGCGAGAGTGCCAACAACATCGCCGACAAGGAATGGTCGGCACGCTCCGAGGAGACCTGCAGGAAGGCCGCGGCTTTCCGCACGGGTCTGGCCGACATGAGCCGGATCGACCCTTCGGACGAGGGCGCCCTCACCAAGAAGGCGGACATCATCGACAAAGCGACTGATTCGGTGGAGGACACCCTCGATTCACTGGCCGCCGACCAGCCCGCGACAGCCAAGGGAAGGGAGTTGGTGCCGGAATGGATCAACGACTTCCGCACCTACGTGAAGGACAGGCGCGACTACGCCGACCAGATGAGATCCGGCAAGCTCACCGAATTCAGCGAGAGCATCGTCGAGGGAATCCCGATCACCGAACGACTGGGGAAGTTCGCCCGCGAGAATCACATGCCCGCATGCCAACCTCCACGGGACCTGCAGGCCTAGGACCCAGGGTCGACGCCGACCCAAGCAGAGCCGTCGTGACGACGGATCACGCGCGCAGGGGCGCCGACCGCGACACAGAAGTCCGGGATGTCGGATGTGACCACCGAATTGGCTCCGATGACGACATGACGCCCGATGGTGACACCCGGAAGGACCACGGTGCCGAAACCGAGCCAAGAACCGTCGCCGATCCTCACCGGGCGCTCTGGCTGGGTCTGGGCCGAGATGGGTCGTGTCACGTCCTCGTACCCGTGGTTCTGGTCGGTGATGTAGACGTTGTGGCCGGTCCACACGTCGTTGCCGATCTCGATCGAGAAGTGACCGACGATGCCGCTCCCCCTGCCGATCAGGCAACGGTCCCCGATCGAGACGACCCGCTCGCTGATGCATTCCTGGCCGGGCACCATCCCCGCCGACAACGCGACGTGCGGACCAATCATCGTGTGCTCGCCGATGTGGATGTACCTCTCGTTGAAGATGGTTGTGACCGGCCACATGATGATGCTCCGTTGCCCGAACGAGCCGAATCGCCGTCCGCGGGCGTCATCAGGACCGATGGCGGCCCAGGCATTCAGTGATTCCGTGACGCGCGCCCACAACAGTCCGAGCCGGCGCCTCCACATGCGACCACGCTACCGATGCGGCAGCTGACGGAAAGTACGGTGTGGGAATGACAGCAGCAGTCGAAGCACCCACAGGCACCTACGCGGGACTGCCCGCCACGAACGGCATCCGCGAGTTCCGCGGCATCCGCTACGCCACGGCCGCGAGGTTCGCGGAACCGGTGCTGCAGACGGACCACTTGGGCCATGTCGAGGCGCGGGAGTTCGGTGGCATCGCCTACCAGGTGCCGGGCTTTCTCGAGCTGAGCCAGTCCATTTCCGTCGATGACATGGAAGAGGACTGCCATTTCCTGAACGTCTTTGTCCCCGACCACGCGACGCCGGAGAGCAAGCTCCCTGTCCTGTTCTGGGTGCACGGCGGTGGATTCGTCAACGGATCCGGTTCCGCCGATTGGTACCACGGGGGCAATCTCGCGGGACGCGGCACGGTGGTTGTCACCATCAACTACAGACTCGGCGCTTTCGGGTACATCGGCGAGCGGAACCTGGGCCTTCTCGACCAGGTGTGCGCACTCCGTTGGGTGCAGCAGAACATTTCCTCCTTCGGCGGCAACCCCGACAATGTCACGGTCTTCGGCGAGTCCGCCGGAGGCTCCGCAACGGTCTCGCTGCTCGCGTCACCATTGACTGCCGGCCTGATACATCGCGCGTGGGCAATGAGCCCGAGCATCGGTCAGTACAGGGACAAAGCGACTGCAGCCGCGATCCAGCAGATGTTCCTGGAGGAGCTCGGGGTCGGTTCGCTCGACGACGCACTCACCCTCCCCGCCACCGAGTTGCTCGACGCGCAGACGCGGGTGGCATCGCGCAGAACGGGTTCATCGGACAACTTCGCCCCCACCCACGGTGGATCGGGCTTGTCGGGCAACATCATCGAGGCGGCATCGATGAGCCCCGTTCCCTTGTCCCTCGGCTCGAACCGCGACGAGAGCCGGCTGTGGACGGCCTTTGACCCGTCCTTCGCCTCGAAGACGGAGAGCGACTGGACCGACCACCTGCGACGAGTGTTCGGTGAAAAGGCAGACACCGCGCGGACCGTTTACGAGAAGCTCAGGCCGGGCGAGACTTTCGGTCAGTTGATCACTGCAGTCAACTCGGACGTTGCGTTCAGGCAACACGTTCGCGAACTGGCGAACAAGCGCGACGACACGGCGAACCCCACGTGGGTCTACTGGTTCACCTGGGCTTCGACCGCACTCGGCGGACAGCTCGGTTCGTGCCACGCGCTCGACATCCCGTTCGCGTTCGACAATCTTGATGCACCGAGGGTGAGAGGGCTCCTCGGTCACGATTCCGACACGGGGAACCTCGCCGCCGAGTTCGCCGACCACATTGTCCATTTCGCAGTCCATGGTCATGCCGCATGGGCCCAGTACGACCGCCGGCGCGGTGCGACGCTGCGGATGGACGTCGTCTCCGAACTCCTCGACCATCCGGAGAACGAGATTCATTCCCTCTTCGGCAACTAGGACGTTTTTCACTCCTGACTGGCCTGTCCGACGGGCACCGGCTGCCCATAGCCTTGACGGCGATGGACCGCACCAAGATGACCGTCCCGCGCGTGCATGCATCGAAAGACTCGGGCACGCCGCTGGCCATGATCACCGCGTACGACGCACCATTCGCATCGATCGTCGACGAGGCAGGTGTCGACATGATCCTCGTCGGCGATTCCGTGGGAACTGTGATGCAGGGCCAGCGGACCACCATTCCCGTCTCGATGGAAGAGATGGAGTACCACGTGCGCATGGTCGCGTCAGCACGACCAAAGGCCCTGATCGTGGGTGACATGCCGTTCGGCTCGTACCAGGCCGATTCCGCCGACGCAGTCCGCAATGCCGTGCGGCTGATGAAGGCCGGCGCAGAGTGCGTCAAGCTCGAGGGCGGCGTCAATGTTGCAGAACGGGTTGCCGCAATCGTGAAGGCCGACATCCCCGTCATCGGGCACATCGGGCTCACACCGCAGAGCTATCACCGCATGGGAGGCAACCGGATCCAGGGACGCACGAGCGGCGACTCGGCAGGATCGCGTGAACGACTCATCGAGGATGCGCACTCGGTGGAACAAGCGGGCGCATTTGCGGTCGTCATCGAGGGAGTGCCTTCACGGCTTGCCGCGGAGATCACCGAGAAAGTGTCCATCCCGACCATCGGGATCGGGGCGGGCTCGTCGTGCAACGGCCAGGTTCTCGTCCTCCACGACGTTCTCGGTCTCTCGCCGCGGAAGCTGTCCTTTGCCAAGCCCTAACGCCACGGAGGTGCGCCGGGGCACCTGGCCGGACGAAGCCCACAGCTTCGATTGACCATGCTCGTCATCAACGACGCTCCCACGATGCGTCGCTTCACCCGCACTCAAAGGTCGAACGGACGCTCCGTTGCATTCGTCCCCACGATGGGCGCTCTCCACGACGGCCACCTCCAGTTGGTGCGGGAGGCACGGCGCCTGGCCGATGACGTGGTCCTCTCCGTCTTCGTCAACCCGATGCAGTTCAACGTGCGCAGAGACTTCGAGAAGTACCCGAGGGACATGGACGCGGATGCGGCCCTCGCCACGGCCGCCGGGGTGTCCGTCCTGTACGCACCGTCGGCCGATGACATGTAC
>JBEGJV010000077.1:0-11441 GCA_041184385.1 Actinomycetota bacterium | reverse complement strand
CGTTCTTGAAGTTCTGCGCGGCGCGCGTCTTCATGATCTTCATGTGCTGGAAGAGGCGGCGCTCCTCGTCGTTCCATTGCTTCAGAGCGTCACCCAGTTGCTCCTGCCGTGCGGCGCGGGCCTCGGGGTAGGCGCGGTAGGAGCCACCGTGCACCCAGCAGCCCGAGCCCTCGATGGTGATGACCTTCGTCGCCACCTTCTCCAGCAGCGCGCGGTCGTGGCTGACCATGAGGATCGTCGACTTGCACGCGTTCAGCTGTTCCTCCAGCCAGTGGCGCGTTGGGATGTCGAGGTAGTTGTCGGGCTCGTCGAGCAGAAGCACGTCGGCCCCGCTGTTCAGGAGCAGGTCGAGGACGAGCCGCTTGCGCTCACCGCCGGAGAGCTCGGAGACGAGGCGTGTCGCGAAGTCGGTGATGGGGGTCTTCACGCTGCGCTGCGCGGCCGCTGCCCACTGAGTCTCTAGTTCGTAGCCCCCGATGTCGCCCCACGTGGCGAGCGCCTCGGCGAACTTCATGCCGTCGTCCTCGCCGCTCATCATCTGGCGCTCCGACTCGATCAAGGCTCGTCCCGCGTCGCGCAGCTCGCGTGGTGCCACCTCGATCAGCATCTCGCGAAGGGTGTCGTCCGGCCGTGACATGCCGACGTCCTGGGTCATCGTGAGGTAGGACCCGCCGATCGCGAACTCGCCGTCATCCGGTTCGTAGACCTGCGAGAGGATGCGCAGGATGGTGGACTTGCCGACCCCGTTTGCTCCCACCAGCACGGCGTGCTCGCCGGGGGAGACGGTGAACGAGACATCGAAGAACAACTGGTCCGCACCGGGGTGGCCGAAGGCGAGATCGGAGACGACGACGGAGGACATGGTTTGCCATTCTCTCGGCGGAATCCCTTGATTCATCTAGGCTCCATCGACTGACAGAAAGTTAATGAACCCCATTCAGCAGTCAGCGCCTGTCGCAAGTAGCATCGCAGCGTGGTTCCCCGAAAAGCACGTGTCTCCCGGATTGCCTCTGTCGTCGGTGCATTCGCGGCCGTCACCCTGTCGTCGGGTTTTGACGCACACGTGTCCGCCGTGGCGCAGGGAGTGCAGAACGTCGCCGGTCTCGGGTCCACGTACGTTGACACCACGACTGATGGTGGTGACTGGTATCTCGTCGGATATGGCGCCAGCGGGAACGTCGGACGGCTCGATTCGCAGAACGGCACGTTCAATGCCGCGGTGAGAACGGGCTCTGCCACCCTCAACGCTTCTACGTTCGTCCAGGGTGCCACCGAGGTCGCATTCGCGTGGACCGCTGCCGGCGGGTCGCTCCCCACGGGGGGAATCGACTCGTATGACAAGGCGGTGTCATTCGTGCTCCCCACCGCCTCATCAATGACCTTGACCGGCGCGGCCTCGCCAACCGCAGGGTCCGGGGCGGGGAATTTCTCGATTGTCGGAACGTCGGCTGATCAATCGACCATCAGGGTGAGAGACATTGTCGGCACGTCGGGGCTGCCGAAGTACATGTTCATGCGCAACAAGACTCTCGGGGCGCGTTACGGAACTTCGTACGGCGTTGCGTCGAACCCGCAGATCAATAACCAGCTCGACTGGAACCCGGACGGTCAGAACTTCAGCGCCGTGTACGCGGGTCACGACGGATCCACCGGATACGTGACGACCGGCGGAACGGCGAACGGGTACACGCCAGCAACCATGTCCATCTGGTTGCGCAAACCATCGGAGTGCACCGAGTCGCCGGTTGCGAGCGGCTCGCGTCGGGTGGTGAAGTTCGTCCGTCTCGGGACCTGCACATGGACCCCGCCGGCGGGTCTCTCCTCCGTTGATGTACTCGTCGTCGCCGGTGGCGGCGGCGCGGGTGACGGTGGCGGCGGCGCAGGTGGTGTTCTCGAGCAGGCGGCGTTTGCAGTGTCCGGCCCGGTCTCCGTGACCGTTGGCCAGGGAGGTGCGGGCTCGCGGTTCCATTTCGTCCGACAGGTTGACAACGGCCGTCCGAGCAAGTTCGACACGATTGTTTCGTCCGGCGGTGGCGGCGGCGGGCAGTACGGCGGATCCACCTTCGGCGCATCGGGTGCGTCCGGCGGCGGCGCGAGTGCTGACTATACGAATGCCGCGAACAAGTCGACAGGAATTGCCGGTCAGGGTTACGGCGGCGGTGTGTCGTGCGCCGGTGGGTACGGCGGACCCGGTGGAGGCGGCGGCGCCGGCGGCGTCGGTCAGAACGGCGGACCAACTGCGTCGGCCAACAACCAGTGCACCGGAGCGAACACCGGACAGAACCCGACACGAGGCGGCAACGGTGGTGACGGCGTTCAGTCGTCGATCACAGGCGCATCAGAGTGGTACGGCGGTGGTGGAGATGCCGAGGGACGAGGCGGAGACGGCGGGAACGGGGTTGTCATCATCGCGTACACCCAACCCGTCGTAACGACGACGACATCAACGATCGCACCGACCACGACCGTGCGTTCTTCAACCACCACGTTGGCTCCAGCCCTCGAGATCGTGGTGAATGCCCCCGGAACGACTCTTGCGTCGTCGGCATCGTCAATTGCTCCCGGCGTTTCTGCCCCGGTTGTTGTTTCCCAGTCATCCGTACCGCCCAAGTCGAGCGCCACGTCCGTAGGTCCACGTGCTTCGGCCACCGTCACCACGTCCACGACGATCCCCAACAACGCGGGAGGCACTGTTGCCAAGCCATTGCCGAAGCCGCAGGTTGTGACAACGGGCGAGGCCGGGATCCAGATCGCCGGCAAAACGCAGTCCGTCGAGGTGACACGTGCCGACAACCAACTGGTTGTGTCCGCTGGGCCATTGAAGGCGGTGCTCGGAGCCGTCAATCCTGACGGATCGGTGCGTCCCCTCGACACGAACGGAAATGTCCGCTTGAAGGCAGGTGATACCGTGCGCATCAAGCTGACAGGTTTCAAGCCGCTCTCGATCGTCGAGGCATGGTTGTTCTCTACTCCGCAGTTGATGGGTACTGCGGAGGTGGGTGCGGACGGAACCGTCATCGGTACGTTCACCATCCCCAAGAACGCACCCACCGGCGCCCACCGCATCGCAATCGTCGCCAGGACAACCGACGGCAAGCCCGCCACCCTCACGGTCGGTGTGAAAGTGGGGGATTGGAAGAAGGAAAGGTCAATTACCATCTGGTTGATCGTCCTGCCGATCGTTCTCGCGGTGATCGGCGCACTCACGCTCCCGGCAACGCGCCGCCGCCGCCGAACCATCAACTGACAGGAGATCCATGATGAACCGCCACCGCCCCGTGCAGACGAAGAAACTCGCCGCCGCGGTGGCCCTGTTCCTCGGGTCGGTTCTCGCGTGGTCGATTGCACCGTCAGTGGTGAACGCCGCGCCGTCCCTTCTGGACCAGTGTGTCTCGTCAATCAATGAGGCCGCATTCACGAAGGAGTTCATCCTCTCCGAGACGGGTTTCGCGGACGAGGCATCTTTGCTGGCCGCTGTGACTGCCGGTACCTGGACCATCCAGGTCTCCACCGGTCCCGGTTGGAACCCCACACTCCGCGGGATGAGCCCCGACGTCTACTGCGGCGACTCGGGCAACAACTACGTGCAGTACCTGGACTCCCACCCGAGCGGATCGCACGACTTCTTCTTCGGCGGTGCGGGCAACGACTCCGTCGACACCATGTGGGACTCGCGTTTCTGGGGTGGTGCAGGCGACGACACCATCTACCACAACCGCGAACGGTCGATCTTCTACGGTGGTTCCGGCAACAACACTTGTCTCGACCGCGAATCGTCCGGCTCGTACATCGCGACATGCGACAACAACGGTGGACCGGCACTCACCCAGGCATCGCTGACCCTTGTCGACAACACCGTGAACGTCGGGTCCACCCTGACACTCTCCACGGCCGGTGGTTCCGGCAGTGGCGCAGTGACGTACTCCCTGACATCGGCGGGCACGGCAGGGTGCTCACTGAGCGGGGCGACCCTGTCGGTGACGTCGTCCGGAACGTGCACCGTGACGGCAACCAAGGCAGCCGACGGCACGTACAGTTCCGCGACAACCGGTGCGGTGACGATCACGGTCTCGAAGCTCACCCAGGCGTCCCTGACATTCGCCGCCACGTCCACCATGGTGGGAACGAACCTCACGCTGTCGACCTCGGGTGGCTCCGGCACCGGGAGCGTGACCTATTCGCTCACCTCTGCCGGTTCGGCGGGGTGCTCGCTGAGCGGAGCAGTCCTCTCGACTTCCTCCGCCGGTTCATGCACGGTCACGGCGACGAAAGCAGCCGATGCCACGTACAACTCCGCCACAACCGGTGCGGTGACGATCACGGTCACCGCCGTGCCGACAACCACCACGACCTCCACGACCACCATCCCGCCCGTGACCACGACCACCGTTGCACCGGCGCTTGAGATCGTGGTCAATGCGCCCGCCACGTCGGTTGCGTCATCGGTGACACAGCCCGCGGGAACAGGTGCGACCGTTCCCCCGGTGAAGGGCTCGGCGACGTCCGTCCCGGCCACCAAGTCGACTGTGGCGTCGACGGTGTCGACCACGACGACAGTTCCGTCGACCACCACGACAGTTCCGAACAATGCCGGTGGCACTGTTGCTCCGCCCGCCCCGAAGGTGCAGGCAGTCGCGCCGGGTCAGGCAGCGGTGACGGTGGGTGACAAGGCCGAGTCGGTGACCGTCGAGCGTGCCGACAACCAGGTGACGGTGCGCGCGGGGAATCTCTCCGCAACGATTGGCAGCCTCGATAGCAAGGGGTCGGTCGCGACGCTCGATGCGGACGGCAACGTGCGTCTGAGGCCCGGCGACACCGTGCGGATCAAGTTGGCGGGATTCGAGCCCGGATCAGAGGTGGAGGCATGGCTGTTCTCGACGCCGGTGCTGATGGGGACGACGAGAGTCTCCGGTGACGGCACCGTCACGGGCATCTTCCGGATCCCGAAGGATGCTCCTCTCGGTGCGCACCGCATCGCGATCGTGGCCAAGACCACGGACGGCAAGCCCGCCACCCTCGCTGTCGGTGTGCGCGTTGGCGAGTGGAAGAAGGAATCGTCGATCACCATCTGGTTGATCGTCCTGCCGATCGTCCTCGCGGTGGTCGGTGCACTCACGCTCCCGGCAACACGACGGCGCCGTCGCGGCCAGGCTGCTTAGTTGGGTTTCGTCGCGTTCCCGCGGGGGCGACTCCTGCGGTTGATCACACCGTGGGAATGACGGCACGCCGCACGGGTCTGTCCCATCCGGGCTGACCTGTCGGCTTCGGGCTCGGCCACAGACCGGGTCCCATGTCCACCATGCCGTGGTGCGAGCCGTGCGCGCCGAGGAGGTTCAGGAACGGCATCGAGTCGAAGGCTTCCGGTCCCTTCACGCCAGTTCCCTTCCACGAACCGTTTGCCATCAACTCGAGTGCGACGACGGGGCAGATCGCGGTCTGCCACAGCACCGCCTGGCTGTCGTACTCGCGCATCGTGACCTCGTTGTCGGCCACGTGGTACAGGTACACCTCGCGCGGCTTGCCGTCGGCGATTCCCTTCACCCACGTCCCGGCGCACGTGCGGCCGTGCATGAGGTGGCCGAGCTTCGCCGGATTCGGCAGCACGGCTGCGAGAACGTCGCGCGGTGCGACGGACACGCCGCCCACGCGGATCTTCTCCGTGGAGTCGAGCCCGAGGTACGCGAACGTCTTCAGCCAGTCGATGAACTCCGCACCGAGGCCGTACTTGAAAGTGACACGCTCGCACTTCACCTCGCGCGGGATGAGGATGACCTCCTCGTGCTCAACGTTCACGCACTCCACCGGGCCGATGCCGGCAGGGAAGTGGAAGATCTCGGGTTCGCTGAAGCAGTCCGTGGTGTAGAAGCCGCGCTTCCTCTCCCAGACAACAGGCGGGTTCAGGCATTCCTCGATGGTCGTCCAGATGGAGAAGGTGGGCGCGAAGTCGTAGCCATCGATCGACAGGTTCGACCCGTCGCGCACACCGATCTCGTGGATCTCATCGAAGATGTGGTCCGCCGCGTACCGTGCGAACACGTCGCTGAGCCCGGGCTCGACACCCATGCCCACCAATGCGAGGATGCCCCGGTCGCGCCACCTCTCGTCGGCACCCAGCTGGTCCTCGCCCAGCTTCTTGCCTGCCTTGTGGTTCGGGTCGCTCGGGTGCGGCTCCGACAGGTTCATGGCCATGTCGATGTAGTTGCACTTCGCCTCGAACGCCGCCTCGAAGATCTGCGGGTTGAGTCGCGGGTCGCACGCGTTCACGATGACGTCGGCCTGCACCCGCTCGATCAGCGCCACGAGCTCGGGCACCTTCGACGCATCGACCCGCTCGGCGCGGAACTTGCCGGGGTCGTCGAGTGCGGCAATCGCCGCCTCGGCTGTCTCCTTCGAGATGTCGGCCAGCACGAAGGAGTCGAAGAACCCCCGCGTCTCGGCTATGGAGGCCATCGAGGCCCCGACTCCGCCTGCACCCACTACGAGGATGTTCATTTTTCTGCACACTCCGACGCATCTTCCGGTGCGTCACGCCAATCGGTTGCCTTCAGGTTAGGCGAGGGACCCCGGGGTCCGTCCAGCACCCCTCGAATTGCGTCGACAGTCGAATCCACCGCGTGGCGCGGTCCCTTTCGGGGTGCGGACGGAACAGTGCGAGAATCACGGGATGACGTTCGGTGCTCTCGGTGATGTTCATCCCCTGGGTGACCCCGAGGTCATCAGTGTGAACAGGTTGCCGATGCGCAGCCCGATAGTGGAACGCGGCAACAACCCGTGGTTCCGTTCGCTCGACGGTGAGTGGTCCGTCATGAGGTTCGACCACCCGCGCGACGTGCCGATGAGCGCACTCGCACCCGACACCAATGACGTGACGTGGCGCACGATCCCCGTGCCCGGCAACTGGACGCTCCACGGTCTCGGTGACGACCCGCATTACACGAACGTCACGATGCCGTGGAAGGGCCTGCCGCCCGCGTTGCCCGCGTCGGTGCCCACAGTCGTGCACCGCACGCGCTTCGCGATGCCCACCAAGTGGCGCGGCCGTCGCATCGTTCTGCACGTCGGCGGGGCGGAGAGCGTGCATTCGGTGTTCGTGAACGGTGCGCACGCCGGCTACGGCACCGACAGCAGGCTCGCGAGTGAGTACGACATCACACCCCACCTGACGGACGGCGACAACTCCATCGTGATCGTCGTGAGCCGCTTCTCGGCGCAGAGCCACGTGGAGGACCAGGACCAGTGGTGGATGGCGGGACTGCACCGCGAGGTGTTCGTCCGTGCGGAAGCGGCGGTGCACATCGCCGATGTCCGCGTCGATGCCGGCCTGAAGGGTGACAACACGACGGGAACACTGCGTGTCACCACGCGCGTGGAGACGAACGACGGAGCACCGATGCCGCGCGGCTGGTCGACACGAGTCGAGCTCGCGTCGGCGGACGGAAAGGTGCTCATGGCGGAATCGGCCGGCGTCTTCGCCGAGACGTGGGCGTACGTCTTCGCCGGCCATGACGCGATTGTGGAGGGAGATGTGCTACCTGGTGACCGTGATCTTGGTGGACGACAAGGACCGCGAGGTGGAGACCGTCCGGCAGTGGACGGGATTCCGCCGCGTCGAGATCGTCGGTCGTGACCTTCTGGTGAACGGCGCGCGCGTCATGCTGCGCGGCGTCAACCGCCACGACCATCACCCGGACCGCGGCAAGGCCGTGACGCCGGAGGACATGCGCGCCGACATCGTCCTGATGAAGCAGCACAACGTGAACGCTGTCCGCTGTTCGCACTACCCGAACGACCCGCGGTTCCTGGACCTGTGCGACGAGCTCGGTCTGTACGTGATCGACGAGGCGAACGTGGAGAGCCATGCCTGGAACACCAGCCTGTGCCACGACCCGCGGTACCGAACCACGATCATGTCGCGCATCACGCGCATGGTGGAACGGGACAAGAACCACCCGAGCATCATCATGTGGTCCCTCGGCAACGAGAGCGGCTACGGCGCGGTGCACGACGCCGCGGCGGCTTGGATCCGCGCGCACGACGGTTCGCGCCCAGTGCACTACGAGCCGGCCGTGTACCACGAGGACTGGCGCAGGGGCGGCAGGCCCGCGACCGACATCGTCGGCAACTGGGTGGCGGGCGGCGTGAACGCATCTGACGTGGTGTGCCCGATGTACGCCACCATCGACAACATCGTGGCGTACGGGGAATCGGGCAGGGGAACGCGGCCGCTCATCATGTGCGAGTACAGCCACGCGATGGGCAACTCGAACGGTTCGCTTGCCGATTACTGGGCGGCGTTCGAGAACACACCCGGTCTGCAGGGCGGATTCGTGTGGGAGTGGAAGGACCACGGCATCTCGCAGCAGCTCGACGACGGGCGCAAGCGCTTCGCCTACGGCGGCCAGTTCGGCGACCACCCGAACGACGGCAACTTCGTTGCCGATGGTCTCGTCCATTCCGACATGACCCCGCACCCCGCGATGCGCGAACTGGCATGGTGCCTGCGCCCCGTCTCCGTGTCCGTCACGGGGAAGGGCGCGAACGCGTCGCTCGTCGTGCGCAACAGGCAGTCGTTCCGCGACCTTTCGTGGCTGCGTGCGGAGTGGGAACTCGTCATTGACGGCACGCCGGCGAAGCGCGGGAAGCTCACGGTGCCGAAGTGTGCCGCGGGGTCGACCGCGAAGGTGCCGGTCCCCGGCGGCGCGATGGTGCCGCGCGGTGCGAGGGACGTGCGCATCCTGGTGCGCTGGTTCACGAGGAATGACGAACCGTGGGCCACCGCCGACCATCTGGTCGCGTGGGACGAGGTCGTGCTGAAGTCAATGGCCCGTCCGAAGACCCCGGCGCCGCGCGCGTCGTCGTCCGCTGTTGTCGCGGCTGATGTCTCGTCCGTGGACCCGAAGGTCACGATCTGGCGGGCGGCCGTCGACAACGACGGGTTCAAGATCATGCCCGACCTGCGCGGGTTCGGTGCCTCGTTGCGCCGCTGGACCGAGCAGGGAATCGACGCGCGCGATGCGGACCTCGTCGACCACGACACGAAGCGCACTGTCGCAGCGGACGGTTCCATTCACTTCGCGCACCGGGTGCGCGTGCCGAAGCACCTAGACGACCTGCCGCGCGTCGGCGTCACGTTCCCGGTTCCCGCGCGCTTCACCCAGGTGAGGTGGTGCGGTGACGGCCCGCACGAGTGCTACCCGGACCGTCGCTCGTCCGCCATGAGGTCCACCTGGGAATCGGCTCCGGACGAACTGCCGTACCTGGTGCCCCAGGAGTTCGGCATGCGCACGAACTGCGAGTGGTTCGAGGTCGTGGACCCGGGAACGGGCGATGCGCTGCGGTTCGCGTCCACCGGGGCGCCGTTCCATGCGTCCGCGCGCTGGCACACAACCGCGGATCTCCATTCGGCTCACGACCAGACCGAACTCGTCCGTCGTGACCTCCTGACGGTGCATCTCGATGCCGCGCACCGCGGTCTCGGCACGGCGAGCTGCGGGCCCGACACGCTGCCGCAGTACCGCGTCGGCGCCGGCACGTACGTGTTGTCGTACGCGGTGTCGTTGGTCTCGGGTCGCTGACCGGCTCTCGCGTCAATCAGCCAGCGATGCCGCGCCGACGGGGCGCACGACCCAACCGTCAACGTCGGCGTCCGGTTCGCACATCGCCACGACGCAGCCGCCGAAACCGCCGCCCGTCATCCGCGCACCGAGGATGCCCGGTGATGCGACGAGCGCGTCGACGGCAGCGTCCATCACCGTGGTCGATGTTCCGTAATCCTCGCTCAGGCTGCGGTGCCCGTCCGTCATGAGCCGTCCCGCCGTCGCGAAATCTCCTGCTCCCAGTGCGGCGGCGAACTCGAGCACGCGGGCGTTCTCCGTGACCACGTGCCGCGCGCGCCGCACCAGGACGTCGTCACCAAGGGACGTCACGTCGTGGATGTCCGCGTCACGGAGCGGGCCGATCCGCTGCTCGATTTCCGCGCACTGCGCGACGCGGTCCGCGTACTCGGAACCCTGCAATGTGCGGTGCGCGACGAACCGCACCACGAACTTCACGTCGACGGGAACGGGCACATGGGTGACCCCGAGAGAACGGCAGTCGATGAGGGTCGCGTGGCCCTCGCGCGCCGATGCGATGCACAGCTGGTCCATGATCCCCGTGGGTACGCCGGTCGCGCGGTGCTCGGCGCGCCGTGTGAGCTGCGCCAGCTCCGCAGCCGTGCCGTCGAACCCGAGGGCGAGTGCGGATGCAATCTCGAGAGCGGCGCTTGACGACAGTCCCGCGCCGACGGGGATGGTTGTCGTCACGTGCGCCCGGACATTGCGCACGGGCATGCCCGCGTCGCGCATCTCGTCGGCAACCGCCTCGGGGTAGCGCCGCCACTCGGGGTCGCTCGTGTCGTCGGAGGTCAGCTCCGTCGGCACGGCGCCGCCCACCGGTTCGAACTCGATGACGGTGCGTCGGTCGATGGCCATCGGCAGAACGAAGCCACCGGTGTAGTCCGTGTGGTCACCGATCAGGTTCACGCGCCCGGGCGCAACGGCCTTCATCACGGCCATACCGTAGGCGCGCGGCGACTGTGTCAGTTGCTCAGACCGCGCACTCGCTGTCGCCGACCTCGCCGCTGAACGGGTTGGTCTCGTCGTAGTCCACGTAGAAGTCGGGGTTCTCGTCGGGCAGCGGCACGTTGTCCAGGTCGGCGAGGGTCGCGCCGATCGCCTTCGCACCGCCGTTGCGGGCGAGCCACCCCTGGAAGGTCTCGCCGGCGGAGCGCTCGTCGTTGAAACGGCGCACCACGCGGATGACTGCATCGGGGGCACTCTTCGCCGGCAGGCGCAGGGCCTTCTCGCCGAAGTGGATCTGCTCGTTGCCGATGTGGCCGCCGAGCAGCATCTGGTAACCGGGCAGTGACTTCCCGTTGGCACGGCGCTCCGCACCGAAGAATCCGATGTCGCTCGCGTGGTGCTGGCCGCAGCTGTTCGTGCAGCCCGAGATGTTGATGCGCACACCGCCGACCTCCGCAAGACCCTCTTCCTCCAGCTTGTCGCCGATGGCCTTCGCGAGCCCGCGCGACTGTGTGACCGCGATGTTGCAGGTGTCGGCACCGGGGCAGGAAACGACGTCACGCACCAGCTCGGCACCGGGCTGGGCCATGCCGATGGCGTCCAGCCGGTCGAACAACTCGCGCATCTGCGAGGGCTGCATGCCGCGGAACGCGATGTTCTGGCGGTTCGTCAGTCGCATGTCGGCGTCGAAGTGGCGCTGGATGCTCGCGAGCTCGCGGAACTGCGCCGTGGTGATGTCACCGATTGCGGCGTACGCGATGGCGGACACGGTGCCGTCGGCGGCACCCTTGATGACCGAGGCCTGTTCCCAGCGTGTGAACGGGTCGGAGGAGCGCAGCTCCACGCGCACGCCCTGGCCGATCTCGGTGACCTCGCCCG
>JBEGJV010000076.1:0-7670 GCA_041184385.1 Actinomycetota bacterium | reverse complement strand
TCGCTCTCGAAGGACTTCAGGCGGCACGCAACATTGCCCTTTGCGTCGAGCACGACGCTCGAACCCTCGAACACGAGCTCGTCCTGGCCCCCCACCTGGTTCACGTAGACGATCGGTGCATGTGCCTCCCTCGCGCGGGTGGCCAGCATCTCCTCGCGGTCGACGTGCTTTCCGTCGTGGTAGGGCGAGCCGTTGATGTTCAGCATCACCGTTGCGTTCGCCCTGGCCTGTGCGCGCACCGGACCGTCAGCGGACCAGATGTCCTCGCAGATCGACACACCCACCTTCGTCGCGCCGATCAACATCACGCCGGCCGTGATGCCGTTCACGGCATCCGGTCCCGGGCGGAAGTAGCGCTGCTCGTCGAACACCGAATAGTTGGGCAGCAGTTGCTTGCGGTAGATCGTGAGCACCTCGCCGTTCCCGCACAGCGCGACGGCGTTGTACAGGCGTGACTCGCGGGCCTCGACGAAGCCCACCAGCGCGCGGCACGTGCGGCCGGCGGTGGCGACCGCGACATCGGCGAGCGCCTTCATGTTGTCCTTCACGAACTGCGACTTGAGAACGAGGTCCTCGGGCGGGTAGCCGACGACGGCGAGTTCCGGGAACACCACGACATCGGCCCCGGCGGCCTCGGCCCGCTCGAAGTCGGCAACGATCCTGGCCACGTTGCCGGCCAGGTCACCGACCCGCTGGTTCAACTGTGACAGGGCAACGCGCATGGTCCCGACTCCGTTACCCACGGTGAAAGCCTGTGCCGACGCGGTGAAAACCCACGGGGGCAGGCTAGCGAGGCGATTATCCACAGGTCCGCGCCATTGCCACCGCACGAGGGCCGTCCGGTGTCAGGCGAGCCGAACTAGGCCCATTCACACAGCGTTTACAAACGGAACATGGCATCGAAACTGCCGCCTGACATCCTGAAACCCATCAACAGAGGGGTCCCCGCGATCCCATGACAGGTAAAGGAAGCCACCGTGCCCATTCAGGCCGAATACATCTGGATCGACGGAACGTCACCGACGCCGTTGCTGCGCTCCAAGACCAAGATCATCCCCGACTTCAACGGTTCGATCGCAGACATGCCGGTCGATGAGTGGGGCTTCGACGGCTCCTCCACCGAGCAGGCCACCGGCGATTCGTCGGACTGCATCCTGAAGCCCGTGTTCCACTGCCCGGACCCGATCCGCGGTGGCAAGAACATCCTCGTGATGTGCGAAGTGCTCCTTGCCGCCACCGGCGAGCCGCACCCCACCAACACGCGCGCAGCCACCGCTGCCGTGCAGGCGAAGCACAAGGACCAGGACATGTGGTACGGCATCGAGCAGGAGTACACCATGCTCCGTCTCGACGGCACCCCGTACGGCTTCCCCGTCGGCGGTTACCCGAAGCCCCAGGGCCCGTACTACTGCGGCGTCGGCGCGGGTCGCGTCGTCGGTCGCGAGATCATCGAGATCCACACCCAGGCATGCATCGACGCTGGTCTGCTCATCTCGGGCACCAACGCCGAGGTGATGCCCGGCCAGTGGGAATTCCAGATCGGACCCGGCGATGCGCTGACCGTCTCTGACCACATGTACGTCGCACGCTGGCTGCTGCACCGCGTCGCCGAGGACTTCGACGTCGTCATCTCGTTCGACGCAAAGCCCGAGAAGGGCGACTGGAACGGTGCGGGCGCGCACACCAACTTCTCCACCAAGGCAATGCGCGAGAGCTACGACGCTGTCATCGCTGCCTGCGAGAAGCTCGGCACCCGCGTCATGGAGCACGTCGAGAACTACGGTCACGACATCCAGAGCCGCCTCACCGGCAAGCACGAGACCGCCCCGTGGAACAAGTACTCCTACGGCGTGTCGAACCGCGGCGCATCCGTGCGCATCCCGTGGCAGGTTGCCCGTGACAAGAAGGGTTACGCAGAGGACCGCCGTCCGAACGCGAACTGCGACCCGTACCTGGTCACCCGCCTCATCCTCGAGACCGTCTGCGGCTGACCGCAGCGTCGAGAGACACGAACAAGGAACGGGGGGCCGAAAGGCCCCCCGTTGCCGTTTCCCCCACTGTTTTCAGGCGCTGAACCGCGCCGGTAGTCCCCGCCGACATCCATCGGCAGACTGAGGAGATGCCCGACATGCTGAACCAGCAACGTGAATACGTCCTGCGCACCTCCGAGGAACGCGGCGTGCGCCTGGTGCGCCTGTGGTTCACCGATGTTCTCGGCAGCCTGAAGTCCTTCGCGATCTCCCCCGCCGAGTTGGAGAACGCCCTCGAGGACGGCATGACGTTCGACGGTTCGTCCATCGACGGATTCAGCCGTGTCCAGGAATCCGACGTGCTCGCGATACCGGACCCGAACACCTTCGAGATCCTTCCGTGGGTGGACGGCAAGAGCGCGGAGGCACGCATCTTCTGCGACATCCACGATCTCGACGGTGCCGCATTCGACGGTGACCCGCGCCAGGTCCTGCGCCGCAACCTGAAGGCCGCGCAGAAGCAGGGCTTCGAGCTCCTCGTCGCGCCCGACATGGAGTACTTCTACTTCGCCCCGCCGAAGCCGGGCGAGACTCCGCAGCCGCTCGACGAGGGCAGCTTCTTCGACCTCACCACCACAGACGTCGCTTCGTCACTGCGCAAGGAGACCATCCGCACGCTCGAGGCGATGAGCATCCCGGTGGAGTACTCGTTCCACGAGGACGCACCGAGCCAGCAGGAGATCGACCTGCGCCACTCTGATGCGCTCACCATGGCCGACAACATCATGACGTTCCGCATGATCGTGAAGGAGATCGCGGCCATGCACGACGTGCACGCCACGTTCATGCCGAAGCCTCTCGAGGGCGTGCAGGGTTCGGGCATGCACCTGCACCTCTCGCTCTTCAAGGGCGAGGACAACGCGTTCTTCGACGAGAACGACCCGTACCACCTGTCCGCGACGGCGAAGTCGTTCATGGCCGGCCTGTTGTTCCACGCGGCCGAGATCACCGCGATCACCAACCAGACGGTGAACAGCTACAAGCGACTCGTCCCTGGCTTCGAGGCACCCGTGCACATGACGTGGGCGCGCAACAACCGCAGCGGCCTCATCCGCGTGCCGGTGCCGAAGCGCGGCAGCGCATCCGCAACGCGCATCGAGTACCGCTCGCCCGACCCGGCCACCAACCCCTACCTCGCGTTCAGCGTCATCCTCGCCGCCGGCCTGAAGGGTGTGCGCGAGGGCTACGAGCTGGCCCCCGAGGCCGACGCGAACCTTTTCCAGATGGACGATTTGGCGCTGCAGAAGATGGGGGTCCAGCAGTTGCCGCAGTCCCTCAACGACGCGCTCCGGATCATGGAGGGCAGCGCCCTCGTGCACGAGGCACTCGGGGAGCACATCTTCGACTGGTTCCTGCGCAACAAGCACCGCGAGTGGCGCCTGTACAAGACGCAGGTGACCCCGTTCGAACTGAACACGTACCTCAAGTCGATCTGAGAAGCTGGACCGACGCGCGATGAACCCCCTCGACATGATCGTGGTCTTCCCGGCGGCGCCGTCGCCGGACCTCGCGCGCACGCTCGATCTCGGTGGCTTCCGATGGAAGGCAGTCGGCTCGGCCGACGAGGCCAACAAGGCAGAACCACAGGCCGGATGGGGCGGCGCGGTCATCTCCGTCGACGAGGACGCGGAGGCGGGCTGGGCATTTGCGCGTTCACTGCGCAAGCGCGACAACCCGATCGAATCCGTGATGCTGCTTCTCTCGGGTGCGCAGCTCGGTGATCTCGAACTTCGTGACGACTTGTTCGACGACTTCTGCATGACGCCGTTCCACCCGCGCGAGCTGGAGGCGCGCCTGCGCCACATGTTCTCGCGCTCCACGGGCTCCACCGCCCGTGCTGACCTGGTGGAGCACAGCGGGCTGGTGCTGAACCTCGAGACCTACCAGGCCACCTTCAACGGGGCACCGCTCGACCTCACGTTCATGGAGTACGAGCTGCTGAAGTTCCTTGCACAGAACCCCGGAAAGGTGTTCACCCGCGAGATGCTCCTGTCACGCGTGTGGGGGTACGAGTACTACGGCGGCGCCCGAACGGTGGACGTGCACATCCGTCGTCTTCGCGCCAAGCTCGGCGAGGAACACGCGAACCTGATCCAGACGGTCAGGTCGGTGGGCTACCGCTTCGGCCAGACCCGCTGGGGCAGCTGAACCGGGTCTGCAAGTGACGTCACTTGCACACGCCCCCTGTTGACTCACCGATCTTGACGGCACTGAGCAATGCCGAACCCTCGGTGATGGCTTTGCCGGGTTTTGGCGATTGGGCCACCACGATCCAATTGCTGTCTATCCATTGACTCCGCCCCCGGCCCGAGGCGTCACGGGAACGCGAGTAGAAGACACCATGGTCCTGAATTTCATCCTGGGCTTGTTGAAGTGTCATGCAAAGGACATTGGGCATCTTGAAATCCTCCTGGGCATGTCCTCCGAACGGGTTGTCAGCATCGCCCTTGTCGCAGGCGACACCGTTCTTGTTCGTGTCCAGAGCGGAATTCTGCTTGTAGATCGAAGTCGAGTACTTCGCACTCGACTTCTTTGCCATGGCACTCGAGTTGGCAACACCGTTCTTGTACGTCTTTCGGAGTTCGATGCACGATCCGTATGCCTTCGAGGGCGCGGCAGACACCGGTGACGCCGGAACTTGCAACAATGTGGCCGCCAAGACAGCCGCAACAATTCGGATTCTCTGCATCTGATGCCCCCGTGGTCTATCCGAAGCGGTGCGGGGACGTCCCCGCGTTGACTTCGCCGATCAACGTCGAGAGAAACGCGCCGAAATCCCGCACGGCTTCCGTGTATTTGCCCCGCATCCCGAACCGAAGTCCGACGATCAATTCATCAAGCGAGTTGATGACGGCGTTTGAGCCGGTGGGTGTCTGGTCGCAACGGATCACCGCCACGACCGGGAACTGATCGAGCCTTGTGAAAAGCGCCCCCTTGATTCGGAGAGCAGCCTGCGATCCGCGCCGGAACTCTGCCTGGTTCGGTGCCGTCTGGATCACCTCGATACCACGCATCCGGGCCGAGTTCACCACCTGGTTCAGGAGGTCAACGGGACCAAGGTGGGAAGGGATGGTCCCCATGAGTTCGATTCTTGCCATGAAAGGAGAATAGCCCGTGTCCATTTTGCCAAATACCGTTGGCAACGACCCGAGAGAGTTTCCGCGTCGGCGCGCCGGGCAGGTGTATTGTCATCACTGATTCGTCGTACTTACACGAAGGGGGACACGATGAACATGCCAACTCCGGCAAAGCCAGCACAGGGGCTCGCTATCGCGGGACTCATCTGTGGAATCGTTGCTTTTCTGATTATTCCGCCGCTGTTCGGAATTCTCGGGATTGTCTTCGGTGCAGTCTCTTGGTCCAAGGGCAACACACTTGGGCGGACTGCAACAATCGTCTCCATTGCGGGACTCATCCTGGGGATGATCATCGGCGCTGTGGTGATGTCAGCCTGAGACGCCAGTTGAAGTGGGGTGCCGCGGGTGCGGCGCCCCACTTCAGTCTCCAAATTCGTCGGGCGTGACCAGCCCGTCCCCGTTGAGATCAGTTCCGGGGAATCTCGACTGAGTCGGGTCAAGGGCCCTCCACGTCTGTCGATCAATCATTCCAGTGATTGCCAAGCCATTGACTGACTGGAAATCACGAATCGCCGCGACTGAGGCCTTGCCAAGGTAACTGTCAGCTTCGATGTCGTAACCCAGGCCAACGAGAATCTCCTGGGCGTAACGGATACCCCGGCCCTCCTGGCAGTATCTCAACGGGAGAAAATCGTTGTACGCGTACTCTCCGCAGTAGGGAAGCACGGCCGGGGTTGTCTCAGGGACAGTCGGAACCGGCGCCTCACCGCAACCCGGACCGCACTCTGTAGTCGTCGGTGCCACCGCAACGGGTGTCTCCGTGGTTGTGCTCGGGCGTTCGGGCAGGAACGAGAGGTCGGACTTCGAAGAACACCCACCAGCAAGAACGGTGACAACGCCCACCACCACCGCTGAACCGAAAAACCTCACGGGGTCACCTCGCCGCATCTCAATTCAACTCGGTCACAGAAGGTACGAATACTCAGCCAGTGCACGACGTGCATCGACCTTCGCGTTCGCCAGATCATCGCCAGAGCTCGATTCGAGTCGACCGACGATCTCCAGGAGAGACTCTGCTTCATCCCCGTCCAAGAACGGAATGATCTTGGTTCGGGCCTTGGCAATCATGTCAGCGGCTTCGGAGTCCTCGACAACAGCAGCCGATTCCCGTGACAGGCTCCCGGATTCCACCGCCTTCCGGGCGCGGGACGACATCTGCGCCAGTTTCTTCTTGTCCTCCGCAATGCCGTACGAGATGTCATCCTCCAGGAATGTCTCTCCCGTGCCTTCGTCGACCGCTGTCACGTGAAGGATGCCCGAGACGTCCCATTCGTAGCGGAGCAGGAACGAATTGACCCTCACGCCGTTTGGGAGTGTCAGCGGGACCGACCACGACTTCAGGACCGTGAAGTCAGGCTCTGCCACATCGGGATCGCCTTCCACCACCTCGATCTGCACGTTCTCCTGTTCTTCGTACACCGGTGAATAGGACTCCTGGGCCATCGCGGGAAGCTTGTGGTTCCGCGGGATGATCGTCGAGAACTCCATGCTCTTTGTTCGACCATCCATGGCGAAAGTCCCGAGAGCATGCTCCGTGGAGACGAAGAAGTCGTAGTCATCCGAAGCTCCGGAGAGAATCGCGGCTGCGATGGCCGCACCTTCGGCCACGGCAGTCATCGGGTTGATGTCCAGGTCCGGTTCGACACCCAGGACGTCCCTCACGAAATTTCGGACGGCGGGAATTCGGCACGTGCCGCCAACCATCACCACGGCGTCGAATGCTCCCGGTCCCGCCTTGATGTCGCTGAGGACCCGTTCGATTGGGGTGCGCGCTTCCTCGATGAGTGCCCTGATCTCCGCCTCGTACTGGTCGCGTGAGATCCGAACCGACGAACCGTTCGGCAGACGAACTGTTGTGTCGGTGTCGTTGCTGAGCCGGATCTTGGCCAGTTCGATCTGGAGCCGGAAGTCCGACTTTTGCTCCTCGCTCCACAATTCGTTCGAATTCATCTGCTGACGGACGAGTTTTGCGAGGCGGGAGTCGAAGTCGAGGCCCCCCATGGTCGGCAGGCCAGAGGATGCCTGCTCGATGAACACTCCCTGCGTGGCGTGGAGCACCGTCACATCAAGCGTGCCTCCACCCCAGTCAAAGACCAGAAGTTGGCGCGCCTCAGGGTGTTTCTGGGCATAAGCCATTGCAGCAGCGGTGGGTTCGTTGATGAGTCCCAGCACCTCGAAGCCGGCCATACCCGCGCAGATCTTCGTTCTGTGCCGAGCGCGACCCTTCGAGTTCGCGGGCACCGTTATGACCGCGGACGTTGCATCGATGCCTTGACCCGCCACTCGCTGACGAATCTCGGCGAAGAGCATGGTGGCGACTTCTTCCACTGCGAGTGCGTCTCCGGCGGCGTCCATCGCGTAGTCCAACTGAGTCGCGAAGAGCCTCTTCACCGCCTCGAACCTGCCGGTTCGCGCCTGCTTTGCGGCCCAGCCGAACGCCAGGCCGGCGTCAGTGTGCGCCATGATCGAAGGGAACACCTGGTCGAAGCCGTATGGCGCCCAC
>JBEGJV010000075.1:0-7707 GCA_041184385.1 Actinomycetota bacterium | reverse complement strand
ATCGCCCTGCGCAAGCCCGAGATGATCGATGCACTCGACATCACGTGGAGACTCGGGTCGGCGGCGGTTGCCCTCGACACGGAAACGAAGACCGTGGCCCTGGCCGATGGTTCATCCGTGAAATACGACGGGCTGATCATCGCCACCGGTGGAGATGCCCGCACCCTGCCGAACATTCCGATGGTGGGCGGCGTGCACACGCTGCGCACCAAGAGCGACGCCGATGCGTTGAAGGCAGGGATCTCCGCCGGCACCAGGTTCGTGGTGATCGGCGCCGGCTTCATCGGACTGGAGGCTGCGGCAACCGCGAGACAGCTCGGCGCCGACGTGACGGTGCTCGAGGGTGCACCGGCGCCGTTGATCCGCGGGCTCGGTGCGGAGATGGGCGCGGCCATCGCGCAGATCCATGAACGCAACGGTGTGAGCATCCGCTGCGGGGTGACGATCGACGGCATCGAACAGACCGACGGTCGCGTCACCGCGGTGCGGCTCGGTGACGGAACCGTCATTGATGCGGACGTCGTTCTTGTCGGCATCGGCGTGACACCTTCGGTCGCTTGGCTGCAGCGGAGCGGGCTCACCCTGGATGACGGTGTCGTGTGCGATGCGCACCTGAATGCGGGAGTCCCCGGCGTGTATGCCGCCGGCGACCTGTTGCGCTGGCCGAACGAACTGTTCGCCCACGTGGAACAGAGGATGCGCGTGGAGCACTGGACGAACGCGGCCGAACAGGGCGCAGTCGCCGCCCAGAACCTGCTCGCGGAATCGCGCGGCGAACCCCTGACCGCGTACTCGGCCGTTCCGTTCTTCTGGAGCGACCAGTTCGACGCCCGCATCCAGTTCATCGGGCGGTCCCACCCGGATGCAGAGGTCACCGTGGTGGCAGGTTCGGCGGACGAGGGACGTTTCGCCGCCATGTACGCGCTGGATGACCGCGTGATCGCGGTGCTCGGCGTGACGATGCCGAAGATGGTGATGCCGTCGCGCGTGCTGTTGATGTCGCCCACCACCACCGAGCAGGCCCTCGCCCACTTCGAGCGGCTGAAGAATCCCCCGCCCCCACCGCCGAAACCCGCACAATAGGGACCGATGCTTCCCGACCCCGAACGACTCGCGGTGTGGCGCGCGTTCCTCACCGCGCACGCCGCGATGGAGAAGATGCTCTCGCGCGAGTTGATGGAGGAGTTCGACCTGCAGCTGCCCTGGTTCGAGATCATGGACGCACTCGCTGCCAACGAGGGTTCGATGCGGTTCAACGACCTTGCCGAGCGCACGATGACGAACCCCAGCTCGCTCTCCCGGCAGCTCGACAAGCTGGAGGAGAAGAAGTTCGTGGCGCGCGAGAAGGCGACGGCGGATGACGGGCGCGCGGTGGAACTGGTGCTGACGCCGCGGGGTCACGAGATGTGGCGCCAGGCCAACCCGGCCTACTACCGCATCGTGCGCCGGGTGTTCACGAACAGCCTGACGGAGACCGACGTGACCGCCCTGGAACGCATATTTGGCAAAGTGCTGGAGGCGGATTAGCCCGATTGCGGGCGGTCACTCCCGAACGGGCAGACTTGCCGCATGCACAACGCAGTCATCGTCGACGCCCTCCGCACACCGCTCGGCAAGCGCAACGGCCGGCTGAAGGAATGGCACCCCGTTGACCTTGCGGCACAGACGTTGAAGGCACTGGTGGAGCGCAACAACTTCGACCCGGAGCTGATCGACGACGTGATCATGGGCTGCGTGATGCAGGTGGGCGAGCAGAGCCTGAACATCGGGCGCAACGCGGTTCTCGCCGCCGGTCTTCCCGAGACCATCCCCGGCACCACCATCGACCGCCAGTGCGGAAGCAGCCAGCAGGCGGCGCACTTCGCGGCACAGGGCGTGATGGCCGGCGCGTACGACATTGTGATCGCGAGCGGCGTTGAGGTGATGACGCGCGTGCCGATGGGCTCGGCAGTGGCCGAGGGCAAGTACGGCTTCCCGTTCGGCCCCGGCGTGTCCGCCCGCTACGCACCCGAGGGCGGTCTCGTTCCGCAGGGCATCTCCGCGGAACTGATCGCCGACAAGTGGGGCATCACGCGTGACGACATGGACGAGTTCGGTGTCCGTTCGCAGCAGTTCGCCGCACGCGCAACCAAGGAAGGCCGCTTCGAGCGCGAGATCCTGCCGGTTGTCGATGCCGAGGGCAAGATGATGAACACCGACGAGGGCATCCGTGACACCACGCGCGAGTCACTCGCTGCGTTGAAGCCCGCGTTCCGCCCGGAGGAAGAAGGCGGACGCGTCACCGCCGGCAACTCGAGCCAGATCACCGACGGTGCATCGGCGGTTCTCATCATGAGCGAGGAGAAGGCGAAGGAACTCGGTCTCACGCCGCGCGCACGCTTCGTGAACTTCGGTCTTGCCGGTGACAACCCGCGGTACATGCTGACCGCGCCGATCCCGGCCACGCAGAAGGCACTCGCAAAAGCCGGTCTGACCATGGCCGACATGTCGATCACCGAGATCAACGAGGCGTTTGCCGCGGTCGTGCTGGCGTGGGAGAAGGAACTCCACCCGGACATGTCCACGGTGAACCCGAACGGCGGCGCGATCGCGCTCGGCCACCCGCTCGGTGCTTCCGGCACGCGCCTGCTGACCACGTTGCTGCACGAACTGGAGCGCACCGACGGTCGCTACGGCCTGCAGACCATGTGCGAGGGCGGCGGCATGGCGAACGCCACCATCATCGAACGACTCGGCTGACCCCATGCCCGCGTTCGGCACGATCATCTGGTTCCTCGGGGCAGTGATCCTGTTCCGCATGATCTGGAAGACGGGCCTCGCGATGCTGAAGAGCATGGCGACACCGCCGCCGCCACCTCCTCCCGCAGGAGAGATGCGCCGCATCGACGTGCGTTACCGCTGCGTGGTGTGCGGCACGGAGGTGCGCGTGGTTGTGGCCCCGGACGAGGACCCGCCCCCGCCGCGCCACTGCATGGAGGACATGGAGTTCATGACTCCGCGCTTCGAGTGAGCGAATCCACAGTGTCCACAGACTGTGGACAAAGGTGGTGAAAACAACAGCGGTGTGATTCTGCTACCCGTTGCCCCGTATGGGCGATAACCGGTTCTAGTGGTATTTGGTGGCTGTGTACAGACCACTGAGAACACTGCCCAGACCGAGGGCGAGGTACCAGTTGCTGCGGCCGCCGGGAACGGCACCCACGTAATACAGCAGGATGACCAACGCGCCGAGTCCGAGCAGGGCGAACATCACGTACGGCACCCACGGGGCGCTGTGCTTCTTGTACTCGGGCACCGGGGGTGTGTAACGACTGCTGGCCTGCACGCCGGCCTCGTTCGTCTTCACCGCGTTCTTGTGACCACCCTTCGGAGTCACGCGACCGCCCTTTTTCTTCTTCGTTGCCACGGCGCAAGTGTAGACCGCACCGCCCGGACGCCCTGATTCCGGGGACCATCCATGCAATTCAGGGTGGCGCGGGCGTGCGGACACGGCAGGCTTGGGGCCATGTCCGGGAAGGCCGCAGCGCGCATCGTGGTGATCGACAGCTACGACAGCTTCGTCTACAACATCGTGCAGTACCTCGGTGAACTCGGTGCAGAGCCCGTGGTGGTGCGCAACGACCAGGTCACCGTCGACGAGGTTCGCGCGATGAAGCCCGACGGCATCCTGTTGTCTCCCGGCCCCGGTCGACCGGAGGAAGCCGGCATCATCTGCGAGGCGATCTCATCCTTCGCGGGCGAGGTGCCGGTGTTCGGCGTGTGTCTCGGTCACCAGGCGATCGGTCATGTCTTCGGTGGCTCGGTCATCCGCGCGTCGGAGCTGATGCACGGCAAGACGTCGATGATCCACCACCACAACCTCGGCGTGTTCGAGGGTCTGCCCACACCGCTCGAGGCGACCCGCTATCACTCGCTCGTCGTGGACCGCGCGGGACTGCCCGAGACGCTCGAGATCACAGCCGAGACGAGCGACGGAATGATCATGGGGCTGCGCCACCGCGTGCATGATGTCGAGGGCGTGCAGTTCCACCCCGAGAGCGTGTTGACGTCGGCCGGGCATCAATTGCTCGGCAATTTCCTGGCGCGCTGCGGCGCCTGATTGTCCCGGACGGTGTCAGCCGCCGGGAAGCGTTGTGACGGCCGCAGTGGCCTTGCCGATGGTGAGGACCACCTTGGCGCCCGGGTCGACCATGGTGTTGGAGGCCGTGCCCTGCGAGATGACCTTGCCGTCGTTCGCGTCACCCGGCGCCACGTTCGCGTACCGGATGTCGGCAACAAGACCGACGTTCTTCAGGGCGGTGACGGCGTCTGCTTCCTTCGCGCCCTCCACCGCCGGCACGGCAACCTGCTGAGGGCCGGAGGAGACGTAGATCTTGAGTGGCGTCCCCGAATCGACGGGCATGCCGAATGCGGGGTCGGTGCGCGTGACCAGGCCCTTCGCGACCGTGGGGCTGGGTTCGTTCTCCACGGTGACCACGAACTTGTACGGCGCACCCTGCAGCAACGTCTGCGCGGCTGACGACGTCTGACTGGACACGTTCGGGATGATGACCTGTCCGGCGCCACCGGAGACGACCACCTTGATGGTGCCGCCCGCGGGCATCGACGTTGTGGCCTGCGGGTCCTGGCTGATGATCTGGCCGTTGCCGAGAGTGGGGTCGAGACGGGTCTCGACGACCGTCAGAAACAGGCCCACCGGCTGCAGTTTCGCCGTTGCCTCGGCGATGGTGAGGCCCTGGATGGCGGGAACGGCGACGGGCGGCTTCGACGGGTTGTAGGTGATGGTGATGGTGTCGCCGGCCTTGGTGGGAGCGTTCGCCTCGGGGGTCTGCTCGTAGACGATGTCGTCACCGACTCCCTCTTTCGCGACAGCATTCGGCGTGACGATGAACCCCTTGTCGGTCAGTTCCTTCGCTGCATCGGTGTAGAGCTTGCCGACGACGTTCGGCACCTTCATGCCCTCGTTGCCCATGACACTGGTGACCAGGAAAACAGCGCCGGCAATCAGAACAAGAACGGCAGCGACTGCCCCGAAGATGTAGCCGCGTGACCTGTCGTTGTTGTCGTACTCGGGAAGCGACACGTCACTGCCGCCCCCGCCCGACGCTCCGTGCACGCCGGCCGAGGTGGCGGATGCGGGCATCACCTGCGTGCGCTGGATGAGCTGGGTGGTGTTCGGGTCCTCGAATGCCTGGTCGACGATCGGTTGCGCCACGACGGGTGCGATGACGGATGTGATCGCGCTCTCGAGGTCCTCCACCATGGGCATGCGACCGAGGGCCTGTTCGTACGCGATGACCGTTCCGTTGGTGAGGAAGTTGCGGAGGTCGTCGCGCAGTTGGTCGGCCGTGGCGTAACGCACTGCCGGGTCCTTTGCCATGCACTTGCCCACGATGGCGCTGTATTTGTTGGGTGTTCCGGGTGCGGCCTTCGGCAGCGGTTCGGCCTGGTCGTGCACCTGCATGTACGCGGTCGCGAGAGCGGACTCTGCAACGAACGGCGGGCGACCGGCCACGGCCTCGTAGAGCACGATGCCGAGTGAGTACATGTCGCTGCGCGGGTCGGCACCTTCACCCTTCGCCTGCTCGGGGGAGAAGTAAGTGGCCGTGCCCATGACGGCACCGTCCTGCGTGAGCCCCTCGTCATGGCCCGCGTCGATCGCGCGCGCGATGCCGAAGTCGGCGACCTTCACGAACCCTGCGTCGGTGATGAGGATGTTCGCCGGCTTCACGTCGCGGTGCACAACGCCGTTGCGGTGGGCGAAGGCGAGAGCGTCCGCGATCTGGGCGCCGATGCGGGCGGCGACCTCGGCGCGAAGGGTGCCGTGGCGGCGGATGATCTGGGCGAGGGTGTTGCCGGGCACGTACTCCATGGCCATGAAATAGGTGCTGCCGTGCTGGCCCCAGTCGTACACGCCCACGATGTTCGGGTGGTTCAGGCCGGCCGCGGACTGGGCCTCGCGGCGGAAGCGTTCGACGAAGTTCGGGTCGCTCGCGTTCTCGGGGAACAGAACCTTCACCGCCACCTCGCGGTCGAGCAACAGGTCGCGGGCGCGGAACACCTCTGCCATGCCACCCCGACCGATGCGGTCGATGACCTCGTACCGGTCGTTGATGAGGGTGGGGTTCTGGCCAGACATAAGGACCTGTTCAGGCTACCCGTGCCGGCCGAGGGGCTCTCGGCACAAGGAATCCATCGGGTTCGGTGCGTCGGACGGTGACCGTTGAGTCAGCGAACGACGGTCAGTGCCATGTCCAGCAACTTCTTAGCGATGGGACCGGCGAGGTGACCACCGGTGCCTGCCGAGATCGTGTCGTTCACGCCCTTCAACATGACCGCAACAGCCACGCGCGGGGTCTCGCCCGGGCCGGCGGGCGCAAACGCGGTGATCCATGCGTGAGAGCGCTGCTTCTGGCCCTCCGGGTTCAGCTGCGCGGTGCCGGTCTTGGCGGCGGCCACCACACCGTTCGCCAGTTGCATGCAGCACGATGCGGTTCCGCTCTGCACCACGCCGATCATCAACTGGCGCAGTGTGTCTGCCGTGGTGGTGGCCATCGCGACTTTCCACGGCGTGGGGTTGGTCTGCGAGATGACTGTGCCGGTGCTCGTGCGGGTCGACTCCACCACGTGAGGGGTCATCATGGTGCCGCCGTTCGCGACGGCCGATGCGATGAGTGCCATGTGCAGCGGGACGACCTGCACCTGGCCCTGGCCGAACCCGTGGATGGCGAGCAGTGCGAGCGATGAGTCGAAATCCGCGGCCGTCCCGCCGAAGGTGCTGTTCGCCGCGCCGGGCAGGTCGAAGGGGATCTTCTCGTCGAAACCGAACTTGTTCACACCGTTCAGGAACAGGCTGGGACCGACGGTGACCGCGGTCTGTGCGAACGGGATGTTGCAGCTGCGGCGGAACACCTCGGCCAGGTCACCTCCGCACACCTTCTTGCCGTAGTTGCGGATGGGCTTCGTGGTGTTCGGCGGGGTCCACGAGCGTGACTCGGGGAACAGCGAGAGGGCATTCAACGCGCCGGTCTCGAGTCCCACCGTGGTGGTGACGATCTTGAACGTGGAGCCCGGCATGTAGCGCTCCTGGTACGCGTTCGCGAGCAACGGCTTCCGCGGGTCGTTGTTGAGGCCGTTCAGGTAGTCGTTGGCGGCGCCGGCATCGTGCGTGGCCACCTTGTTCGGGTCGAACGTGGGGTTCGAGTACATGGCGAGAACCGCGCCCGTGCGCGGGTCGAGCATGACGACGGATCCTTCTCGGCCCGCGAGTGCCTTCTTCGCCAGTTGCTGCAGGTCGTTGCGCACTGTCAGGTGAACGGTGCCGGATGTGTCAGTTTTCGAGAAGAGGTCACCGGAGGCCTCTAGTTGCTGCTGCGGTGTGCGCCCCGCGAGCACGTCGTCGTACAGCTTCTCCACCTGCGTGGTGCCGAAACCGAACGTGTAGTAGCCACTGATGTTCGCGAACAGGTCGCCCGTGGGGTACGTGCGCTGCCACGCGAACCTGTCGTTCGGGTGCAGCTCCGCGTCCACCACCACCGTGTCGGCGATGACCACGTTGTCCGCCGTCAGGATGCGGCCACGCGGCGAGTCGAACTCGCGCAGCGTCGTGCGGTTGTTGCGGCCGTCGGCCTTCAGCACGTTCTGCTGGCGCACCTGCCAGTTGGTGAGCGACACGAACAACATGCCGAACAGGGCGAGCAGCACGAC
>JBEGJV010000074.1:0-11626 GCA_041184385.1 Actinomycetota bacterium | reverse complement strand
GGTCTCGACTTCCGGACCCTCCGCGATCTGGAACCCCAGTCCGACGAAAACGTCCTCGAGTCTCTCGATCGACTGTGTGACCAGATGCATGCGACCCCGACGGTTGCTTGCGGCCGCCCCGAGCGCCAGTTCCGACATGTCGACCCGGTCAGCAGCAATTGCGCCGGCGAAGGATTCCCGCTTCAGGTCGGTGGTGCGTGACTCGGCCGCCTGCTGAACCAGAATGAGGGCATCGTTGACGGCCTGTCCGACGGTCTTTCGTTCCTCGACGTCCGTGATCTTCCCGAGTCCGGCCTTGATGGCCGCCAGCTGACCCTTCTTCCCTGTCGCGGCATTGACGACGACACGCAGGTCCTCGACGGACAGTGCCGCGGCGATCTGGGCGACTGCCTCCGCCACTGCGGACTCGATGGCTGCGCTCTGGGGGTTGTTCTGGGCGCTCATGACGTGGGAAACGCTAGCCCCGCGACCGTTCGATGACGGGGACGATTAGCCAACCCGACGGGCGTGGCTGACCTGCATGGCAATGACGGATGCGGCCATGGCCACGTTCAGGCTCTCGGCGCGGCCGGCATGAGGAATGGTCACCCACTCGTCGATCGGCTCGTCCGGCGCGAGGCCGTGGGCCTCGTTGCCGAGGACAACCGCGATGGGACCGGCAAAGGACACGTCGTAGATGGAACGGGCATCACCGTGCGACGACGTGCCGATGAGCGTGAGTCCCAGACTTCGCAGATCGTCGAGTGACCCGACCTCGCGGACGGGAACGTGGAACATGGCGCCGGCCGTGGCGCGCACCGTCTTCGGCGAGTGGACATCAACCGTGTTGGGCGTGACGTACACCCCCGATGCCCCGGCCGCTTCCGCGGACCTGACGATCGTGCCGAGGTTGCCGGGGTCGGAGATCTCATGGGCAACCACGAACCACGTGTCCCCGCTGACCGCGGGCGACGGATGGTGAGGGATAGCACACACGGCGAGAACGCCCTGCGGTGACACCGTGTCGTTCACCGAGTCGAACGTGCGCGCATCGAGAACGAACGGGACCACCTTCACCCCGCGGGGGTCGGGTTCACCGTCGCGCAGATAGACCTCACGAACGTCGACACCGGCGGCGAGCGCCTCCTGCAGGAGGACATTGCCCTGGACAACGAACAAACCGGCCTCGGAACGAGCACTGCGGCGCCCGATGAGGCGCCGCAGTGTCTGAACCCGGGGGTTCGAGGATGAGAGGTTGTTCGGCCTCAGGCCAGTGCTGCCTTCGCCGAGACCACCAGCGCGGTGAACGCCTCGGCGTCGAAGACCGCGATGTCCGCGAGGATCTTGCGGTCGACCTCGATGCCTGCTGCGTTCAGACCTGCGATGAACCGGCTGTAGCTGATGTCGTTCTGGCGGCAGGCAGCGTTGATGCGCTGGATCCACAGACGACGGAACTCGCCCTTCTTCGCCCGACGGTCGCGGAATGCGTACTGGCCGGAGTGCAGAACCTGCTCGTTCGCGGCGCGGAACGAACGGCTCTTGTTGCCGTAGTAGCCCTTCGCCTGCTCGAGTACTGCGCGGTGCTTCTTGCGGGCGTGTACTGCCCTCTTGACGCGTGCCATGTGATGTGTCCTTTCCTACGTTCCCTTGTCAGCGCTCGCCCAGCAGGCGCTTGATCTTCTTCTCGTCGGTCGAGTGGACGTCGCGGTCGCCTGCAAGGCGGCGCGTGCGCGTGCTCGACTTCTTCTCGAAGAGGTGCTGGCGGTTGGCCTGCTGGCGGCGCAACTTGCCCGACCCCGTCTTCTTGAACCGCTTGGCCGCGGTCTTGCTTGTCTTCATCTTTGGCATCTCGTGTTCCTTTACTGCTCGTCGGCCGCGGGAACGGGACTCTCGGTCCCGGCCGCTTCCTTGTCTGACGACTTTTCTTCCTTGTCCTGCGACTTCTTCGGCGCTGCCTTCCTGTCAGGAGAGAGGACCATGGTCATGTTGCGTCCCTCGAGACGGGCCTGGGTCTCCACCTTGGCCATGTCACCGAGTTGCTCCAGCACCGCATCGAGGATCCGGGATCCCAGTTCCGGGTGCGCCATCTCGCGCCCGCGGAACTGGAGGGTGACCTTCACCTTGTGACCGTCGGCAAGGAAATCGTGCATGTGGCGGACCTTCGTGTCGAAGTCACCCTTGCCGATCTTCGGACGGAACTTCACCTCTTTGACGGTGACGTGGCTCGTCTTCTTCCGGGATTCCTTTGCCTTCTGCGCCTCTTCGTACTTGAACTTGCCGTAATCCATGATGCGGCACACCGGCGGGTTCGCCTGTGATGCCACCTCAACGAGATCGAGATCGAGTTCGCGCGCCAACGTCAATGCGTCTGCGGTGCTGCGAATGCCGACCTGGCTTCCGTCCGGTCCGATGAGTCGCACCTCGCGCGCACGTATGCGTTCGTTGTAGCGAGGTTCGTTCTGCGGCGTAGCTATGACCGTTTACTCCTGTGCAATGGGCTTTGCCCTCCTCTATGTCTTCCGCCGTGGCGGCTCTTCGCACATACGGCAAAGCAGACATAGAGCGACAGTGTCGCTCGCCTTCTCGACCCGGTCCACTCCGGCATCCGGCGGACCGGTTGCTCCTGTGGCCAGGTGGGGGCCGTGACCCCACTTCGCGTGTATGACGAAAGATAGGGTACCGCCCGATGAGCGAGGACAACACCATTCCCGAAGAGCTGGAGGCGGCTCTTGCCGAGTCCAGGGAGCGCCTGGCCGAGGCCCCTGCCGACATGGTCGTGGCGAACCATGCAATGGGGCTCTACGAGCTGGCGGCCATCCATCTCACCTCACAGCCGCCCCGTCTCCCTGAAGCCGCGCTTGCGATTGATGCCGTGGCGTGCCTGGTGGACGGTCTCGGGGAGCGCCTCGGCGAGCACCACGAGATTCTGGCCACCGCCCTGGCGACGATCCGCATGGCCTACGTGGATCTCGCCCGCAAGCCGGACTAGATCCGGACGATCTCCACGGCCTCCATGCGGGCCACGTGGAATCGGGTCCCGAACGACACCCTCGCCCCGGTCTCGATGAAACGCGAACCATCGGCAATCGAGACGCAGTGGAACGGCCAGGACTGACCGTCGTCACCCATGACCACGCCGAGGCCGGCGGCATCGTCGAAACTCTCGACCACACCCGTGTGCTGCATCGTCAGTGGATGATCTTCGAGATCGGGATCTCGAGCAGGTCGGACGCACCGGCATCGATGAGCGCCGGGATCAGCGTGTTGATGCCCGTCTTCGGCACGACCGACTCGATGGCAAGGTCTCCAGAGGCCAGTCGCGCCACCGTCGGCGACTTTGCGGCGGGCAGCAGTGCGAGCACCGCGTCCATCTGCTTCTCGCTGACGTTCAGCTTCAGGAGAACCTTGCCCCGGGCCTCAAGGGTGCCGGTGAGCAACGTCATGATCTGCTCCATGGCGTGACGCTTGGCGGGGTCCTCCCACGAGTTCCTGTTGGCGACGAGCTCGGTGTAACTGGTCAGCATCGTGTCGATGATGCGCAGACCCGCAGCCCTGAGCGCCCGGCCGGTCTCGGTGATGTCGACGACACAATCGGCGATGTCGGGGATCTTCGCCTCGCTGGCGCCGTAGCTGAGTCGGATGTCGGCCTTCACGCCGCGCTCCGCGAAGTATCGACGGGTCATCTCGGGGTACTCGGTGGTCACGCGGACGCCGTCACCGAGGTCGGCCACGGACTGTGCGGGCGAGTCGTTCGCGACGGCGACAATCACGCGAACAGGCTGGGACGTCGCCTTCGAGTACTTCAGCTCGCCGAGGCTCACCACGTCGCTGTTGGTCTCCTCTATCCAGTCGCGACCAGTGATGCCGAGGTCGAAGAGCCCTTCTGACACGTACATCGGGATCTCCTGGGGACGCAGGATGCGCACGTCGTCGATGCGGGGGTCGTCGATGGTGGCCTTGTAGTCGACCGCGGACGACCGGGTCACGGAGAGGTCGGCCGCCTCGAACAGGTCGAACGTGGCCTTCTCGAGTGAACCCTTGGGGAGAACGAGCTTCAGCACCCCGTCAGGCTAGCGAGCAGTGCTCAGTGGTCGGTCGGGGTTTGATTCAGCAACGCCACCGCATGCGGCAGCACGTCGATGACCGCGTTGAGCTGCTCCACACATCCCTTCGGGGACCCCGGGGTGTTGATGACGACGCAGCCACCGATGATGCCCGCGATGCCCCGGGACAGTCGACCGAGAGGGCTGACAGCGCGCATGGCCTCTGCGAGGCCGGGGGCCTCCCGGTCGATGACCTGACGCGTGCCTTCGGGAGTCTCGTCGCGCGGGGCGAATCCGGTTCCCCCGGTGGTGACGACGACGCCCGCAAAGCCAGTGGACATCTCCCGCAGCGCCGCGGCGACAACCGATGCCCCGTCGGAGCACACGCGCACCTCGACGACCTCGACACCGAACGAGGAGAGCGCGGCCGCGAGTGCGGGACCGGAGAGATCCTCGCGGGCACCGTGGTGCACGCCGTCGCTGACGGTGAGTACCTTCGCCCCGAATGCCGACATGACCGACAGGGTACCTACCCGACAGGCAGGGGGAACTGCGACTTGAGGCCCCGGATCCAGTCGGCTGCGGACATCGCAGCCCTGCCCTCTGGCTGCACCCGGAGCAGACGCACCGCACCGTCGGGCGTCCCGACAACACCGTTGCCGTCCATCAGCGACTGCCCACCCGCCTGACCGACGTTCTCTGCCCGGAGAACGCGCAACCTCGTCCCGTTGACGAACGTGTGCGCGGTCACGGCACGGATTCGCCGCAGCGTGAGCTCAGTCGGCTCCGTCCAGTCGATGAGCGCATCAGCCGCAGTGATCTTCTGCGCGTAGGTCGACTCGCCTGCCTGCTCGACCGGGTCCGGCAGGTCGCCCGCGAGAACCTCGCACATCAACGACGCCCCCATCTGCGCGAGCCGTTGCGTCAGTTCTGCCGCGTTCTCGGTGACCGAGATCGGCGTGGTGCGTCGCGCATAGACGGCACCGGTGTCGAGCCCCTCCTCCATCTTCATGATGCACACACCCGTCTCGGCGTCCCCCGCGAGGATTGCCCGCTCCACCGGCGCCGCACCACGCCATCTGGGCAGGAGAGAGAAGTGGACGTTCACCATGGGCATGAGCGCCAGGATGTCGATCGGGATGATCCGGCCGTATGCCACGACGACGGCGACCGCATGTGGAGGAACGGCGAGAGTGCGCAGGTCGTCGAGCCTGTCGGTCACGGCGAGTCCCAGTTCCAGGGCCCGTGCCTTCACGGGACTCGGCGACTCGGCCCCACCGCGCCCGCGCCGGGTGTCGGCCCGTGACACGACGAGCGCCACCGGGTGCCCTGCGGACACGATTGCATCGAGAACAGCGACCGCGGCAACGGGTGTGCCGAGAAATACGACTGGTCTCTTGTCCGGCACGCCGGCCTACTTCAGTGCGATGTGGCGTGTCTCACCGCGGGGCAGGTCGCCGTCGGACAACTTGCGGTACTCGACGAGAGCTTCCTTGCGCTGGTCATCCGTCATCCGGTCGAACATCAACACGCCGTTCAGGTGGTCCAGTTCGTGCTGGAAGAGACGCGCCAGGAGTTCGTCGGCCTCGATCTTGATCTCGTTGCCGTTCAAGTCGAGGGCCTCGAGGAGCACCTGCTTCGGCCGCAGCATCTCGACGTAGAGACCGGGGATCGAGAGACACCCTTCGTCGTACACCCACTCGCCGCTCGACTCCACGATCCTCGGGTTGATCAGCGTGATGGGTTCACCGTCGATGTCGTACACGAAGATCTTCTTCTGGACGCCGATCTGCGGGGCTGCGAGCCCGAGACCGGGCGCCTTGTACATGGCCTGCAGCATCGACTGAGAGAGGCGCACCAACTTGCCGTCGATGTTCTCCACCTCGTCCGCGATCGCCGCGAGCACCGGGTCGCCGTAAGTGCGAATGTCATAACCCACGACAATCAGGCTACCGACATAGGGTGTTGCCATGGGTGACGCACCGGGCTCGAATCCTCAGTATTTCGATTCCGATCCGGCAGTTCCCTCCCGTGTCGTGACCTACGAGATCGCGGGCCCGTCGGGGCCGCTCTCCATCGCGTCGGACGCCGGAGTCTTCAGCCATGGTTCGCTCGACAAGGCAACGGCGATACTGCTCGACCATCTGCGTACGCTCGTTGATGATCTCCCGGCGGGGGACTTCATCGATGTCGGTTGCGGCGCCGGACCGATCGCTGTCCTTCTTGCTGCACTGTTCCCCCGGCGCCGTGTGTGGGCAGTCGACACGAACTCCCGCGCACTGGAACTCTGTGCCTCCAACGCGCGGGCGAACTCACTCGACAACATGTCCGTCTGCGCACCGGATGATGTGCCGCGGGATCTGTCATTCGCACTTGTCTGCAGCAACCCGCCCATCCGTGTCGGCAAGAACGCTCTCCACGAGATCCTGCGCACGTGGCTCGGCCGACTCCACAACGACGGCACGGCCATCATGGTGGTGGGGAAGAACCTCGGTGCCGACTCCCTGCAGGCGTGGTTGACCCAGAACGGGTGGCCGACGGAACGACTTGCCAGCAGCAAGGGATTCCGGCTGTTCCGCAGTTCCGTCACACGCGCGCAGGGTTGACCGCGACGCGCACGCGGACGCCGCTCTTCGCCCGCACCTCCGAGGCAAAGTCCAGCAGCGCGGCCCGGTCGGTACCACGCGCCACGATGCCTCCACCATCCCTCGACCATTCGACTCCGGGCCGGTCCGGGACGGCACCATCGGGGATCTCGTCGTCCGCAGTCAGGACTGCGACCGAGGAGAACGGGGGCAGTGCGAGCGTGCGGAGCATTTCCGTGTCTGTGCGCAGGTACTCATCAACCGTGCCCTCGGAGAGGGCGACGAGAACCGGATGGTCCACCTGTCGGGTCTGGATGACCACCCGACCCGACCGACCGACGATGCGGGCCGCGCGTGCCACGTCGGCCAGCACATCCCTTCCTGCCCCCATCCGCGGCGCGGCCAGGTCGCGGTCGACATCGAGGAACACCACCGTTCCCGCCGTGCGCACGCGGTGCAACAGGGCGTCCGTTCCGACATAAACGGCTGACCCCGAGCCGACTCCCTCGGTGGAGGCCGTGACCTCCACGACCGGCAGCGAGGCAGCCGCGGAGAGTTCCTGTGTGAGACGGGTGGTCCCGGCGCGCACATTCACGAGTGCCGTGCGGCCGCATGACGAACACACGGCAGCTCTCTCGGAGAGGCACGCGGCGCAGGCCAGCACGTCCTCATGGGCGTGCAGTGCCCCCCTGCAGGCTGCACAGGTCTGCAGTGCACGGCACGCCTTGCACGCGAGCATCCTTGCTGTGCCCTTCGTGTTCAGGATGCACAGGACCGATGCACCCGCATCCCGCACGGACTCGAGAAGTTCCCCCGACAGCAGACTCCCCTTCACCGGGACATCAAGCAGGTTCACGATGTCCACGCGGGGCCAACCACCGGGCGACGAGTTCACCACCGCGCCGCACATCAACTCGGACGCGGCCGACGGGACTGGGCTCGTGAGGACGACCGGCACACCCATGCGTCTCCCGCGCTCCCGGGGACGCGTTCCTCGTGGTAGCTCTCCTCGTGCTCGTCGATCACCACGATTGCGGACAGTCCGGCACATGGCGCGAGGACGGCCGACCGCGCGCCGATCACGACATCAACGCCCGAGATTGCGGCATCGACCTGGTCGGGCAATTCCGCAGTGGTCAGACCCTTGCGCCGCAGCGATGCCGCTCCGAGTCGGGCCATCCTGAGCGTCGGGCACAGCACAAGGACGCTGCCCCTGGCGGCAGCCTCGATGACGACGGACATGGCGGACTCGAGCGGCGGCACCCTGAGGAGACCGCCACCGTTGTCGAGCACGGAGTCGAGCACGGACATCCCGGCGCCGGCGTCACGATTTCGGGTCCCCCGACGCGCGTGTGTCGGCTTTGACCGCTTGCGCACGGGCGTGGCAGATGACAGCACGTTGCGCAGCGGTCCGCACCAGTGGTGCGCGACCCACTGCGCGAGGGGCACGACAGACTCCTCGACCCCGAGTTCGGCCACATCCAGCAACGGTGACAGTTTGTCGACGGACACGACCGAGAACCCCGGTTCATCGGCCTGGCCGACCTCGACGACCCATGCGTCCACCCTGCGGCCGTTCAGTTCCACACGCACGACCGCCCCCGGCCGGACGCGTTGTTCGAACAGGGGCGGTACGAGGTAGTCGAATTGCTTGTCTATCCCCGAGACATCGGGGACGACGCGTGCGACGAGTGAATTGCGTGTCAGAGCTTCACGGCCGACTTGAAGTCGGCGAGTCGCGAGAGCTGCTCCCACGAGAACTCAGGCTCGTTGCGGCCGAAGTGACCGTACGCGGCGGTCTTCTTGTAGATCGGGCGCTTCAGCTGGAGGTCGCGCACGATCGCAGCCGGCCGGAGGTCGAACACCTGGCGCACGGCGTCCTCGATGGACTCCTCGCTCACCTTGTTGGTTCCGAACGTCTCGACGAGGATGCTGACGGGCTGTGCCATGCCGATCGCGTACGCGACCTGCACCTCGCAGCGGCTCGCTGCACCAGCAGCGACAACATGCTTGGCAACCCAGCGCGCCGCGTAGGCAGCCGAGCGGTCGACCTTCGACGGGTCCTTGCCGGAGAACGCACCACCACCGTGGCGACCCATGCCTCCGTATGTGTCGACGATGATCTTGCGTCCGGTGAGGCCCGTGTCGGCGTGCGGACCGCCGAGCACGAACTTGCCTGTCGGGTTCACGTAGATGGCAGGGTTGTCACCGGCGAACTGCGCCGGGATGGTCGGCATGATGACGCTCTCGATGAGGTCGGGACGGATGGTGGTGTCGCGGTCGACCCCGTCACCGTGCTGGGTGGAGATGAGGACCGTCGACAGGCGGACGGGGCGACCATTCTCGTACTCGAACGACACCTGGGTCTTGCCGTCAGGGCGAAGGTACGGGATCTGGCCGCTCTTGCGGACCTCCGTCAGTCGCTCCGCGAGACGGTGCGCCAGCCAGATCGGGAGCGGCATGAAGTCGGGGGTCTCGTCACATGCGTACCCGAACATCATTCCCTGGTCACCGGCACCCTGGCTGTTCAGGATGTCCTCGCCGCTCTTGCCGGCGCGGATTTCCTCGGACATGTCGACGCCCTGCGCGATGTCAGGGCTCTGAGCGTCAAGAGCAACCATGACACCGCACGTGTGGCCGTCGAACCCGAAAGCTGCATTGTCGTAACCGATGCCGTTGATCGTGTCGCGCGCGATGCGCGGGATGTCGACGTACGCATCCGTCGTGATCTCACCGGACACGACGCACAGGCCCGTGGTGAGCAGCGTCTCGCATGCGACACGCGCGTTCGGGTCTTCTGCGAGGATCGCGTCAAGGACCGAGTCGGAGACCTGGTCGGCCATCTTGTCGGGGTGACCCTCGGTGACGCTCTCTGACGTGAAGGTGAAGTTTCTCACTGTTGCTCCTTGGTGGGGTGCCGACAGCGGATTCAGGGAATCAGACCTGTTGGCGAATCTCCACAACGCTATCCAATAGGTGACGCGCGACAGTGCGTTTGCTGGCCAACGGGACCAGCTTTTCGTGGCCTGTGGACAAGTAGATGGTCACCGAATTCGTGTCGTGCTGGAAGCCGACCCCGGGGGCCGAGACGTCATTGGCGACGACCATGTCGAGGTTCTTCCGTGCCAGCTTCTCCCTGGCATTCGCCTCGACATCGTTCGTCTCGGCGGCAAATCCCACAAGGACCTGACCCGGGCGCTTGGCGGCACCGAGCGCGGCGAGGATGTCGGGCGTCGGTTCGAGAACGATCTCGGGCACCCCGTCCCGTTTCTTGATCTGGCCGTCGGCAGCCGCGACGGGACGGAAATCGGCAACGGCGGCGCACATCACGACGACATCGGCCGTCCGGGACGCCGCATCCACGGCGGCCTTCATCTGCGCTGCGGTCTCGACGCACACGGCACGAACCCCCGTCGGAAGCGGCAGTTCGACAGTGGTGACCAACGTGACATCCGCTCCACGGGAGACGGCCTCAGCGGCGATGGCGTACCCCTGTTTGCCGCTCGATCGGTTGGCAATCACCCGCACCGCGTCGATGGGCTCCCGGGTGCCGCCGGCCGTGACGACGACCGACACGCCGGCGAGATCACCGTCAACAGACAGAATCCGCTCCGCGGCCGACACGATGTTCTCCGGCGACGCCAGACGGCCCGCTCCCACGTCGCCACCCGCGAGACGACCCGACTCCGGGTCGAGCACGTGCACGCCGCGGCGACGCAAGGTGTCGAGGTTCTCCTGGACGGATGCGTGCTCCCACATCTCCGTGTGCATTGCCGGGCACACGAGGACCGGTGCACGGGTGGCGACCAGGGTTGCGACGAGAAGGTCCGCCGAATAACCCGTGGCGTAAGCGGACAGCACCCGGGCTGTCGCTGGGGCGACGACGATGAGATCGGCCATCTGACCCAGACGCGTGTGGGGAATGGACGAGTCGTCATCCCACAACGACGTGTGGACCTTCTCGGAGGACAGCGCGGAGAAAGTGACCGGACCGACGAACCTGTGCGCGTCCTCCGTCATGATCACCGACACGTGTGCACCGGCATCGACCATGCGACGGCACACGTCCACGGCCTTGTACGCGGCAATGCCCCCGGCCACGCCGAGAACGATGCGTCGGCCTTCGAGGCTCGACATGACGGCCTATTCGGCGTCGGACTCTTCGGCGTCGTCGGAGGTCCCGAAGTCACCGAATGCCTCGGCGGCTTCCGCTTCCAACTCGTCGAAGTCGAGACGCTCGGTCTTCACGATCTTGTCGGCCGCGATCTCCTCGAATGCAATGGAGAGGGGTTTGCGGGCGACCGAGGAAACCTGCGGCGGGATGGAGTGGCCGAGACCCTCGCCGAGCTGGTTGAAGTACGAGTTGATCTGGCGTGCGCGGTACGAGGCCAGAGTGACGAGCGCGAACTTCGACCCCTCGAGGCTCTCGCGGTTGAGAAGGGTTTCGATCTGCGGGTGGATCATCGAATCGTGCTGACGGGACATGGGACGCTCCTCGTGGTTGCCCCTGCAGGCTACCGACGGCTCATGCGGGCCGCACCGATGAAACCCCGCAATTCCGCGACCGCACGCTGCAGATCGTCGTTGACGATGACCAGATCGGCCAGTTCGCCGCCCAGTTTCTCCTCGTCCTCGGCCTTCCTCAACCGTTCGGCGACGTGATGGTCGGGGTCTCCCCTGCCCTGCAGGCGGCGCTGCTGTTCCTCCCGCGACGGCGGCATGACGAACACGAGGAGAGCCTCGGGATGCTGTTTCTTCACCTGCTGCGCCCCGTGCAGCTCGATCTCCAGGACGATGTCGTGGTCGTCGTGGGGCGCGGGCATCGGTGAGCCGTAGAGATTCCCGAGAAACTCGGTCCACTCGAGGAATCCGTTGGCGGCGATCTTTGCCTCGAACTCGTCCCGGTCCACGAACACGTACGAATCCTCGGCCTCGCCCTCCCTGCGGGCGCGGGTGGTCCACGAGCGGCTCAACCACAGTCGTTCGTCCTGACGGATCACTTCGTCGACGATGGTTCCC
>JBEGJV010000073.1:0-7750 GCA_041184385.1 Actinomycetota bacterium | reverse complement strand
GCTACCGGCAGTTCGACCAGGTGGGCGTGGAGGTCCTCGGCAGCGACGACGCGCTCCTCGATGCGGAGGTGGTGGCACTCGGGTGGCAGTTCTTCGCGCGTCTCGGGCTGCGACAGGTGACCCTCGTCATCAACTCGCTCGGGGACGGGGATGACCGCACTCGGTACATCGATGCGCTCCGTGACTACCTCGAGTCCCGCTCGACCGAGCTGTCCGACGAGGCACGGGTGACCCTGGCAAGGAACCCGTTGCGCGTCCTCGACTCGAAGCGACCCCAGGACGCACCCGTCATCGAGGCGGCACCGCTCATCACGCAGTTCCTGTCCGACGATGCGAGGGACCACTTCGCGAAAGTGTGCGGCGCTCTTGACCTGCTCGGAATCCCGTGGGTCCTGAACGAACGTCTGGTCCGGGGGCTCGACTACTATCGCCGCACCACGTTCGAGTACGTCTCCACTTCGTTGGACGGCGCGCAGAATGCCGTCGGCGGTGGCGGGCGCTACGACGGTCTCGTGGAGGACCTCGGTGGCCCGGCCACGGGTGGGGTCGGTTTCGCGATCGGTGTCGACCGGACATTGCTCGCCTGCGACGCCGAGCAGGTGTTCGACGCGGGAGCCATCGCCATGGATGCCTTCGTGGTCGACGTCGTCGACGGTCTCGCCGGGCTTGCCGTCACCGACGAGCTGAGGGCGGCCGGGTACGCGGCCGACCGCGCATTCGACGGTCGCAGCATGAAGTCACAGATGAAGGCGGCCGACCGCAGCGGTGCGGTTTTCGCCGTGATCATCGGCGGTGACGAAGCAGCAGCGGGAACGTGCACGGTGCGTAACCTGTCCACCTCGGAACAATCGACCATCCCGCGGTCCGGTCTGGTGGCACATCTGGCCTCCCAACTCGGCCCGCGCACCCCCCGTAGGAGCACCCCATGACCCCCACCGCAATGCGCACCCACATGTGTGGAGAACTGCGTGCGAGCGACATCGGCCAGCGTGTGTCGCTGTGCGGGTGGGTCGGGCGTCGTCGCGAGCACGGCGAACACCTCGCTTTCGTCGACCTGCGCGACCACACGGGGATCACCCAGTGCGTCATCGACAACGGCGCCGACGTGCGCAGTGAATACGTCGTGCGCATCACCGGTGTCGTGCGTGCGCGTCCCGAGGGGACCGTGAACGAGGGCATCGCCACGGGCGGCGTGGAGGTGGGCGAGTGCACCGTTGAGGTTCTGAACATCGCCGAACCGCCCCCGTTCCCGGTGGACGCGCGTGCCGACGACGTGGACGAGGCCGTCCGCCTGAAGTACCGGTACATCGACATCCGCCGCGAGCGCATGCAGAAGAACCTCCGCGTGCGTGCCGCAGTGAACAGCGCCATCCGCCGCGAGATGGAGAAGAACGGGTTCCTCGAGGTGGAGACACCGTTCCTCATGCCGTCGACCCCAGAGGGTGCCCGCGAGTTCCTGGTGCCCTCGCGCAAGGAGCCAGGTTCGTTCTTCGCGCTCCCGCAGTCGCCACAGTTGTGGAAGCAGCTGCTGATGGTCTCGGGCATAGACCGCTACTACCAGATCGCACGTTGCCTCCGCGACGAGGACCTGCGTGCGGACCGGCAGTACGAGTTCATGCAGCTCGACGCCGAGATGTCCTTCGTCACCCAGGACGACGTCCTCGAGTACATCGGTCGCGCCGTGGTCGCCGCCGCGGAGGCCGTCACCGGCACGCGCCCACCCGAGATCGAACGGATCACGTGGCGCGAGGCAATGGAGCGTTTCGGGGTCGACAAACCCGACCTCCGCTTCGGTCTCGAGCTCATCGAACTGACGCCCGTGTTCGCGTCGACGGAGTTCAAGGCGTTCGCCGGGGCGGGCAGCATCAAGGGTCTGTGCGTGAGGGCGTCTGAGTACCCGGAGGCGGCCGCGTACGGGCGCAACAAGCTCGACGCGCTCACGGACCGGGCGAAGAAGCTCGGCGCGAAGGGTCTTGTGTGGATGAAGGTCGGCCCTGCGGGCGAACTCGACTCCCCGGTGGCGAAGTTCCTCACCGATGCGGAACGTTCCGCGCTGCTCTCCGCGACCGGTGCGGGGGAGGGCGATCTCATCCTCATCGTCGCCGACGAGTGGATGAACACCGTCGAGGTGCTCGGTCAGTTGCGCAACGACATAGGCCGTCCCCCGGTGTACGAGGGTCCTTACCGTTACGTGTGGGTCACCGAGTTCCCGCTCTTCATCGGTCTCGACAAGACCACCGGCAAGCCGATCCCCGGTCACCACCCGTTCTGCCATCCGCATCCCGACGACCTCGAGTTGTTCGAGACCGAGCCGCTGAAGGTGCGTGCGCTGGCGTACGACCTCGTGCTCAACGGATGGGAACTCGGGTCCGGGTCCATCCGTATCCACGAGCCGGAACTGCAGCGTCGCGTGTTCAACAACCTCGGCATCACGGACGAGGAGGCCGACCGCAAGTTCGGTTTCTTCCTCCAGCCCTTCAAGTACGGCGCACCGCCGCACGGTGGCTTTGCGTTCGGCACGGACAGACTCACCGCGATCCTCGCGGGTGAGGAGAACATCCGCGAGGTGATCGCATTCCCGAAGACGCAGAGCGGCTCGGATCCGATGACGAACGCGCCGACCCCGGTCGACGCCGCTCATCTCGCCGAACTGGGCCTGCGCATCCTCCCTCCGCCCGCAAGTTCGTAGGTCGCCGGTGGGCGAGCCGAACCTGTTCAGTGCCGCGGCGGAGGAGCGTCTCCGCCAGCGCTCGCCGCTTGCAGCCCGGTTGCGGCCCCGCACGCTCGACGAGGTGTCAGGCCAGGAACACCTGACGGCGCGCGGACGACCGCTGCGCAAACTTGTCGAGGCGGATGCACTGTCGTCCGTCATCCTGTGGGGCCCGCCGGGAACCGGCAAGACCACACTCGCCGAGATCATCGCGTCAACGACACAACGTGAGTTCGAGAGGTTGTCAGCGGTCACGTCCGGCGTGAAGGACATCCGCGAGGTGATCGAGCGTGCGAACAACCGGATCGGCCAGTACGGGAAGTCGACCCTCGTCTTCATCGACGAAATCCACCGTTTCTCCACCACCCAGCAGGACGCGTTGCTGCACGCCGTCGAGAGCGGCCTCGTCACCATCATCGGTGCCACCACGGAGAACCCGTCGTTCTCGGTGAACCCGGCACTCAGGAGCAGGTCGACGGTGTTCAGACTGAACCCCGTCCCCGAGGAGTCGCTCGTCGCTCTGATGAGACGCGGGCTCGAGGCCGAGGGCAAGACTGCCGACGAGGGCGTCCTCGCTCTCATCGCGAGGAGATGCGCAGGTGACGCCCGGCAGGCGCTGACGGCACTGGAGGTGGCGTGTGCCATCGCCGACGGCACCGCGGTGGATGCGGCAGCGGCTGCCGCCGCACTCGACACCAGCGTCCAGCGCTTCAACCGCGACGCCCACTACGACATCGCGTCGCCGTTCATCAAGAGCATGCGCGCCGGCGATGTCGACTCCGCGCTCCACTGGTTCGCCCGGATGGTGGAGGGAGGAGAGGACCCGCGCTTCATCGCGCGCCGGGTGGTGATCTTTGCGAGCGAGGACGTCGGCATGGCCGACCCCACCGCGCTTCCGGTTGCGGTCGCGGCGGCAACCGCCGTGGAGATGGTGGGTTTCCCCGAGGCGGTCCACAATCTCGCTCACGCGGTGGTCCACATGGCCCTAGCCCCGAAGAGCCGGTCCGTCACGTCCGCCGTGTGGGCCGCCATCTCCGATGTGCGGGAGGGTCGCACGGGCGAGGTTCCCCCCATCGGTGCGGACACCGGGACATTCCGGCCCGTTGGCTACGACCGATTCCGGTACTACGGTGACGCCGATGTTTAGGCGGTTGTTCTGGTTCGTCTCGGGTGCGGTGGCGGGCATCGCCGGAATGTCGTGGTTGAAGCGCCGGGCCGCCGAGATGCGAGAGGCGATCACGCCTGCCTCCGTTCTTGCGTTGCTGAAGGACGCAGTCATCTCGGCGTACAGGTGGTCGCTGGTCGCGGCCCGCCGCATCCCGTTCCTTGCTGGCGATGATCCCGCGGAGACGACGTCACCGGCGTCATCCGCGTCGAACAACACGACTCCCCGACGTCATATTGCATCTCGGCCGCACAACAGCCACAGGTAGCATCAAGCCTTCATGGCCACGGGCAAGGACCTCCAGACCGCAGACGAACTGAGGCAGGCTTTCACGGGCTTCTTCGCCTCCGAGGGCCATTCAGTCGTTCCCTCCGCGAGCCTGATTCCCCACGACCCGACGCTCCTGTTCACTGTCGCCGGGATGGTGCCGTTCAAGCCCTACTTCCTCGGCGATGAAGCCGCCCCTTACTCGCGCGCCGTGAGCGTGCAGAAGTGCGTCCGCGCGGGCGGCAAGCACAATGACCTCGACGACGTGGGCCGCACGAAGCGCCATCTGGTCTTTTTCGAGATGCTCGGCAACTTCTCCTTCGGCGACTACTTCAAGCAGGACGCCATCCCGTGGTCGTGGAAGCTCGTCACCGAGGTGTTCGGGTTCGACGGCGACCGACTGTGGATCACTGTCCACGAGAGCGACGACGACGCCGAGGCCATCTGGCACGAGCAGATCGGCGTGCCGATGGAGCGCATCCAGCGCCTCGGTGACAAGGACAATTTCTGGCAGGCCGGCGACACCGGTCCGTGCGGCCCGTGCTCCGAGATCCACTTCGACCGTGGATCCGCGTTCGGCCCGGACGGCGGACCGCTGAACGACCCGCACGGAGACCGCTTCATGGAGTTCTGGAACCTGGTGTTCATGCAGTACAACCAGGCGCCCGACCGGACGCGCACCCCGCTGCCCCGGCCCAGCATCGACACCGGTGCCGGTCTGGAGCGCATTCTCGCGTTGCGCCAGGGGGTCGATTCCGTCTGGGAAACCGACGTTCTCTTCCCGATGGTGGACAGGGCCGCCTCGCTGACGGGAGCGTCGTACCGCCCGGGGGACTACGACGACCGCGACAGCTTCAGCCTCCGCGTGCTCGCCGAGCACGCCCGGTCTTCCACGATGCTCATCAACGACGGGGTGTTCCCATCGAACGAGGGCAGGGGATACGTGCTGCGCCGCATCATCCGTCGCGCCATCCGCCATGCGTTCCTCCTCGGCACGGAGAAACTCGTCATGCCGTCGCTGTCGGAGACGGCAATCAACGTCATGGGCAACGCCTATCCCGACCTGCACGGGAACAAGGACTTCATCCTCGGCGTCCTGTCCAAGGAGGAGGAACGGTTCCGTCACACGCTGAAGACGGGGCTCTCCATTCTCGAGGACGACATGCAGAAGAACCCGACGACCCTGTCCGGTTCCTCCGCCTTCCTGCTTCATGACACCTACGGGTTCCCGTTGGAGCTCACCCAGGAGATAGCCGGTGAGCGGGGTGTGGACGTCGACATCGCGGGGTTCGAGTCCGAGATGCAGGAACAACGCCGTCGTGCCAAGGATGCCCGCAAGACCGGGCGGTCGGACGAGGACCGTGTCGAGACGTACCGCGAGATCATGGAGAAGCACGGGACCACCAATTTCGTCGGCTACACACACGACACTGCACAGTCCACCGTTCTTGCCGTGGTGCCTGGCGACGACGGGACACTCGAGATCTTCCTCGACCACACCCCCTTCTATGCAGAGAGCGGCGGTCAGGTGGGGGACCACGGACGTCTGTCGTCGGTCGAATTCGAAGTCGATGTCATCGACACCACGTACGCACTGCCCGGCCTGCGTCGCCACGTGTGCCGGCCCGTGCGCGGAGAGGTCGAGGAGGGCGCGTCCGTCACCGCCTCCATCGACGTCGCGAAGCGCAATGCCACGCGACGCAACCACACCGGCACCCACGTGCTGCACTGGGCGCTGCGCACCGTCCTCGGCGAGCACGTCAAGCAGGCCGGGTCCATGGTCTCTCCCGACCGGCTGCGCTTCGACTTCAGCCATTACGCCGCTGTCACGCCGGAAGAGATCCGCCGCATCGAGGACCTCGCGAACAGGGAAGTCCTCGCCAACGTGGGCGTGGACGCATTCGAGACCTCGAAGGACGAGGCCCTCGCTGCGGGCGCTATTGCATTCTTCGGTGACAAGTACGGAGACGTCGTCAGGGTTCTGCGCGCGGGCAGTTCCGTCGAACTGTGCGGCGGCACCCACGTGTCGGCAACAGGCGACATCGGGACCATCAAGATCGTGTCCGAGGGATCGATCGGCTCGAACCTGCGCCGCATCGAGGCGGTCACCGGCCAGAACGCGGTCGCAGTCATGCAGAACAACGACGCGCTGCTCGGCAGTGTCGCCGCACTCGTGGGTGCGAAGCCAGATGACGTCGTCGAGGGCGTCGAGCGCAAGCTCGAGGAACTCAAGCAGGCACAGGACGAAGTGAAGACCCTCCGCGCGCGTCTCGCCAGTGGCCGGGCGGTCGAACTGGCCGCGAACGCCGAAGGCGGTGTCGTCGTCGAACGCATCGACGGTGTGTCTGCGAACGACCTCCGTGACCTTGCTGTTGCCGTGCGCCAGCAGAGCGGCGTCTCGGCGGTCGTGCTCTGCGGCATCACGGACGCCGGCGGAGTGTCACTCGTGTCGGCGGTCGCGGCCGGCGTGCCTGTTGCTGCCGGCGAACTCATCAAGGATGCCGCCAAGGCAGTGGGCGGCGGCGGTGGCGGCAAGGGTGACGTGGCCACCGCAGGGGGGAAGAATCCCGACGGCATCGAAGAGGCACTGCGCATCGCGGGCGAGAAGGCCCGCACTGCCGTTTCCGCCTGAGCACGACACTCGCGAACTACCGTGAGCGTGTGCGCGTCATCGGTATCGACCTCGGGTCAAAGAGGATCGGTGTCGCCGTCAGTGACTTCACCGGTTCCGTCGCGTCGCCCCTGACCGTCGTCCACCGGGGCAAGTCGAAGCGCGCCGACCACGACGCCATCGCCAGAATCGTCCGCGAGGAAGAGGCCGAGGCAATCGTTGTCGGTCTCCCCTTGAACATGGACGGGTCCCGAGGGAGTGCTGCAAAAGCCGCCGTCGCCGAGGCCGAGCAGATCAGTACGGTGGCAGGGGTGCCCGCCCACCTCCACGACGAACGCCTCACCACCGTCACTGCCGAACGGGCACTGAAGGAAGCGAACATGCGCGCCGAGGACAGGCGGAACGTCGTCGACAAGATTGCTGCTGCCGTGCTGCTGCAGTCGTGGTTGGATGCCCGCAAGGAAACCGGGTCATGAACAGCGGCGGGAACGACCCGCTTCTCGGCGACGATTGGGTCCCGGACCCGTGGGACGAGCCGACGACGCTCGCGGGTGATGCCGTCGAGGAGATCCCGCCCGGTCTTGATTTCCTCCGGGGCCCCGTGCGCAACGTGGTCATCGTCCTGGTGGCCACGGTCCTTCTCGTGGGTGCCGCAGGGCTGTGGGTGGTGCACCAACTGAACCCGGGTGGTGCACCGGGCGTCGCCGTCAACTTCACGGTGAACGAGGGCGACACGCTGGACGCCGTCGTCGTGAGGCTCGACGATGCGGGCATCATCAAGAACGCCACGTTGTTCGCGTGGTACGCGAAGTCCCGGGGCGGGATCGCACTGCTGCCCGGGTACTACTCCCTCAAGCCGGGTGACTCCGCGGGGAACATCATCGACGCATTGTCCACCCCGCCCGCGCAGACCTTCGTGAAGGTGACCTTCCCCGAGGGCTTCACGGTGGCCCAGATGGGCGCGCGGCTCACCGAGAAGATCACGTTCATGTCCCCG
>JBEGJV010000072.1:0-13944 GCA_041184385.1 Actinomycetota bacterium | reverse complement strand
CCTTGATGGGGTCGGCATGCGACACGCAGACCACGACGCCGCCGGGATGGCGAGACCGGATGTCGTCGAGAGCCGACACCATGCGGGTCTGCATCTCCGTGAACGACTCACCGTTCGGGAAACGGAACGTGCTCGGTGCGCGCTGCACGGTTGCCCACTCGGGCTTCTTCATGAGGTCGGAGAGCTGTGCGCCGGTCCAGTCACCGAAGTCGCATTCGAGCAGGCCCTTGTGGATCTTCACCTTCTGCTTCAGCGCCTTGCCGATGGGTGCCGCGGTTTCTCGCGTGCGCTCGAGCGGCGATGCGTAGACGGCGTCGATTTTCGGCAGCTCGGCGAGTCGTGCGGCGACACGCTCTGCCTGTTCGCGTCCGGCGTCGGCGAGATGGAGACCCGCTGCGCGACCCGGGAGCAGTTTCCCGGTTGTCGGCGTCTGGCCGTGGCGCACCAGCAACAGCAACGTGGAGCCGGGGTGCGCCTGCTTCTTCTTTCGGGTTGCCATGCCGTGTTCAACCTAGTGTGAGCCCCGTGGATTCCATGAAACGGTTGTGTTCCGACATTGCCGCGTGCCGTGCGTGTCCGCGACTCGTTTCGTGGCGCGAGACGATGGCCACGGAGAAGCGGGCGTCGTTCCGCGATGAGGAGTACTGGGGCAGGGCGGTGCCCGGTTTCGGGGACGAGAACGCACGTGTGTACATCCTCGGTCTCGCTCCCGCGGCCCACGGTGCGAACAGGACGGGACGGATGTTCACCGGCGACCGCAGCGGCGACTGGCTGTACCGCGCGATGCACCGCGCCGGGTTCGCGAACCAACCGACATCCACCGACCGCGCCGATGGCCTCGCGCTGTCGGGTGCGTGGGTGGGGGCCGCCGTGAGGTGCGCCCCGCCGGACAACAAGCCGACGAACGAGGAACGCGACGAGTGTCGGCCGTTCCTTCGTCGCGAGCTCGACCTGCTGGCCGACCTGAAGGTGATCGTGTGCCTGGGGAACTTCGCCTACGCGGCCATCGCGCGTGAACTCGGCATCAGGCCGCGACCGAAGTTCGGCCACGGCGTGGAGGCAACGGCGGACGGGGTGACGGTCATCTGTTCGTTCCACCCCAGTCAACAGAACACGTTCACGGGAAAGTTGACCGAGCCGATGCTGGATGCGGTGTTCTCCCGCGCCCGGGAACTTGCCGGCTGACGAAACCCGGTCGAACGGCGCACGCGCCGGCCAGGGTCAGGCCAGGGCCTTGCGCAGCGCGTTGGCGGCGATGATGTGTGCGTTCTCTGCGTCGTCCATCAACTGGTGCATGCCGAAGAAGCTGTGGAACTGGCCGTTGAATCGGATGATGGAGGCAACACTGCCGTTCTCGATCATCTTCGCCCCGTAGGCCTCGCCCTCGTCACGCAGCGGGTCGTACTGCGCGGTGATGATCAGCGCCGGCGGCAGGTCGCGGAACATCGCGTCGGGCGAGAAGAGGGGCGATGCCAGCTCGTGGCGGTGCTCCGAGACATCAGGCATGTAGTGGCCGATGAACCATGCCATCGCCTGCTCCGTGAGGACGGGACCGGCCGAGTTCTCCTTGTGGGAGGGGAACGACTGGGTCATGTCGGTGGCGGGGTAGATCAGCAACTGGAAACGGATCGGCACGGGGCGCTGCTGTGCGACCACGGCTGCGAGGTTGCCTCCGGCCGAGTCGCCTCCCACGGCAATGCGGTTCGCATCGACACCGAGTTCGTCTGCGTTCTCTGATGCCCAGCGAAGCGCGCACAACGCATCCTCCGCCGCGGCCGGAAAGCGATGCTCGGGCGCGAGCCGGTAGTCGACGGAGAGAACGGCGGCGCCCGACTTGTTGGCGAGCGAACGGCAGACGGCGTCGTGTGAGTCGAGACCACCGATGACCCAACCGCCACCGTGGTAATAGACGAGAAGGCCGAGGCCCTTGTCGGCGGACGGTCTGTACAGGCGCGAGGGCACTCCGCCGGCGCTGACGTCGCGGATCTCGTGGACGGTCTCCGTGGCCGGCACCTGGCGCGAGTTGTAGTACTCGCGGAACTCATTCGGTTCTGATTCGTGGATCACCGGTCCGCCCGCGGCGGCCATGATCTGCAGGATCGTCGTTGCCTGGGGATGCAGGTTGATGGACACGGTCACTCCTTGTTGTCGGTGGCTGCTGGTTCGGCTGCCGGGGCCGCGGCAGCGGGTGCCTCCGCCTTCTTCTTCACGGCGGGGGTGCCAACCTTGACGGTGGACTCCGCCCAGTCCGGCCAGCGACGACGGCTCACGATGGAGAGGGTGCGGAGCAGCTTCATTGCGACCTCGTCGTCCTGCGCGGGCTTCGACTCGATGACGCCGTCCTTGATCATCCGCTCGATGACCTCGACGCCCAGCTTCGTGCGCACGATGGTGAGCGTCCAGTCGTTGTCCTTGCCGATGCCGCCGGTGGAGATGTCAGCGTGCTCGGCGGCGAAGTCCGGGCAGTTCTTGCAGCCCTCGCGCGTCCACTGGTGGCACTCCTTCAGGTCGATCTCGTGGAACGAGCCGTCCTTCATCCAGATCTGGAAGGCGCCCTTGATGTTCATCTTCACCATGTCCTGCTTCTTCAGGCCGTACTTCGGCTCGAAGAGCTCCGTGAAGATGGCGTCGTCGAACGTCTTCGAGCACAGGAGACCGATGTTGAACTGGAAGGGCTTGCCCACCTTGCCGGCCTTGCGTCCCCACATGGTGGGCGGCGACGACACCTGGCAGCCCATGCCGACGAGTGCGAGCTTGGTGAGACCGGCCTCCTGCGCGTCGCGCAGCGCGAGCGGGTTCGCGCAGTACGTGTAGCGCGAACCGGCGGTGGCGAGCACCTCTTCCTTGTTGCGCACGAGCACGGGCTTCGCCTTCCAGCGGTCGTCGTCCTCGACACCGCTGACGAGGGCGCCCTCGATGTAGTTGTTGTCCATGAGCCACGAGAGCATCGCGGTGACGAAGCCGCCGTCCTGGCCCTTCTCGTGCTGGGTCTTGTCGGTGGCGCGTGTCAGCAGCAGTTGCTCCCAGATGCCGGCCATCTCGTCGTCCTGGCGCTGGCGACCGAAGAGGTGCTCGTTCGCGCTGGTCTCCCACTTGCGGAAGCGCGGGCACGCGCGGGTGCACGTGGTGCAGCCCTTCTCTCCGTGGAGGCAGTTGTCGAGACCGAGTTCCTCTTCCAAGTGGAAGGGCTTGTACTTGCCCTCCTCGTGCTCGTACCCGATCACGTCATGCGGGCAGGTGACGACACAACCGGCGCACCCGGTGCACAGGCCCGTGTTGATGACCTCTTCGTAGAGTTCTTTCCACTGCGCCGTCCAGCGCTCGGCCTTTGCGGGGGCTTCCATCGTGCTCATGGCACGAGATTAGGGGCTAGATGGCGTCGGGGCCCTGTTCGCCCGTGCGGATGCGGATGACCTGCTCCACGTTGGTGACCCAGATCTTGCCGTCACCAATCTTGCCCGTGGCAGCGGCCTTCGTGATGACGTCGAGGACGGTGTTCACGTTCGAATCGTCGACCACCAGTTCCACCTTCGCCTTGGGGACGAAATCAATCTGGTACTCGGCACCGCGGTAGGTCTCGGTGTGACCGCCCTGGCGGCCGAACCCGCGGACCTCGGTGACGGTGATGCCCTGTACGCCGGCGGCCTTCAGCGCCTCCTTGACGTCGTCGATCTTGAACGGCTTGATGACTGCGGTGATGAGTTTCATGACTGTTCTCCTGTTCCCGTTCTACTACGCCTGGTAGGCGGCCTCTGCGTGCTGGCTCTGGTCGAGTCCGGCCAGTTCGTCCTCCGGCGACACGCGGATGCCCATGGTGGCATTCAGCACCCTCGCCACGGCGTACGTGACAACGAACGAGAACGCGAACGTGGCGACGACCGCGATGACCTGGTTGACGAGGAGCTCGGTGCCGCCACCGAAGAACACGCCGTCGAAACCGAGTGCGTTCACTGATGTGTCCGAGAAGAGACCGAGAAGGACGGAACCGAGGATGCCGCCGACGAGGTGGACGGCGATCACGTCGAGGCTGTCGTCGAGCTTCAGCATGAGCTTCAGTCGCAGCGCGAGGTAACAAACGATGCCCGCGGCGAGTCCGATGATGATTGGCGCGACACCACCGACGAAACCGGCGCACGGTGTGATGGCAACCAGACCGGCGACGGCACCCGATGCCGCACCGAGCGTCGTGAAGTGACCGGTCTTCACCTTCTCGATTGCCAGCCACGACAGCATCGCGGCGGCGGCCGCGAGGTGGGTGTTGACGAGAGCCTGTGCGGCGAGTCCGTTCGCGGCGAGGGCGGACCCAGCGTTGAGCCGAGCATTGTGAACGGCAGGTTGTGCGGGGGCATCGCCTCGCGCGGCCAGGAACGACGGTTGCCGAGAACCATGATCACGGCCAGTGCCGCGGCACCGGCGTTGATGTGGACGACCGCGCCACCCGCGAAGTCGAGGGCGCCGCGCTTGAAGAGCCAGCCATTCGGGCTGAACACCCAGTGCGCGACAACGGGGTAGACGATGACAGACCACACACCGATGATGATCGCGTACGCACCGAACTTGAGGCGATCAGCCGTTGCACCGGTGATGAGAGCGGGGGTGATCACCGCGAACATCATCTGGTACCCGAAGAATGCCATCACTGGTACTGACAATTCAAATGAGTCAATGAAGCCAGGCAACTCGGTCAAGTTGCCGAGACCCTTCATGGCGACGAAGTCGAAGTTGCCGATGAGGCTTCCCGTTCCGCCGAACGCGAGGCTGAAACCGACGAGCGCCCACAGCACGGAAATGAGCCCCATGGCGAACACGTTCTGCATCAGCATGCCGAGGACGTTCTTGGACCTCACCATGCCGCCGTAGAAGAAGGCAAGCCCCGGCGTCATGAACGCCACGAGTGCGGCGGAGACCAGCACCCATGCGGTGGCCCCCGAATCGATTGTTGCTGCGCTGAACATGAAGGCTCCCTACTGCCTGGATGACGCCGAGACGGTACTTGCGGTCTATTTCGGGAGTGTTTCGTGGACGACCAGGCCGGGAACGCGAAGGAGCCCGCCCCGAAGGGCGGGCTCCGGATGCCGTTCGTAGGGGAACGGGCTAGATGCGGCTCGAACCGAATTCCGGGTAGGCGAGGACGCCCATTTCCGGGATGTCGAGACCCTGGATTTCGTCTTCCTCCGCAGAACGGATGCCACCCTTGGTGACCTTGTTCTGGATCTTGAAGAAGCCGTAGGCGATCGGGAAGATCACGCCGAGGATCACGAGGACACCGAGTGCCTGCGCACCGAGCTGGCCCCAGTCACCCTTGATGATCCCCTCGATGCCCTTCGACGACGAACCGTTCCAACCGGCGCCGTAGCTGCCGTTGGCGAAGATGCCGACGGCGAGAACGCCGAACATGCCGTTCATCCCGTGCACCGCGATGGCGCCGACCGGGTCGTCCAGCTTCAGCTTGCGCTCCACGAAGAACACCGTCTCGATGGCGAGCACCGCGGCGATGATCCCGATCACGGCCGCGGCCCAGGGGGCCACGAACGCGCACGGGGCCGTGATCGCCACGAGTCCGGCGAGCATGCCGTTCGCCATCATGCCCGGGTCGGGCTTGCCGGTCCGCTTGGTGATGTAGATCATCCCCATGACCGCACCGAAGGCGCCGGCGATGGCCGTGTTGGCAGCGACTGTCGCGAACTGCACGTCGGTTGCCGCGAAGGTGGATGCGGCGTTGAAGCCGAACCATCCGAACAGCAGGATGAACGTGCCGAGCATGGCCATCGGGATGTGGTGGCCGGGGATCGCGCGGGGCTTCCCGTCGGCACCGAACTTGCCGATGCGCGGTCCGATGACGATTGCACCGGCGAGTGCGGCGACGCCGCCCACCATGTGCACAACGCCAGAACCTGCGAAGTCGACATAGCCGGCACCGAGGCTCATGGTGTCCCATGTCTTCGACAGCCATCCGCCGCCCCACGTCCACGCCGCGAACAGCGGGTAGTAGATGGCGCCGCAGAAAACCCCCCAGATAGTGAAGGAACTCCACTTCCAGCGCTCGGCCATGGAGCCGGTGGGGATCGGTGTCCATGAACGCGACCATGTACAGGAAGAAGCCGAGCAGTGCCGGGGTGATGCCACCGCCGGAGAGGGCCCAGCCGCCCTTGAACAGGAAGATCCAGTTGCCGCTTCCGAGGAGAGCGTCACCCACCGGCTTGTCGAGACCGATTGCCGAGTAGCTGAAGCCACCGAATGCCAACGGGAAACCGATCAGGAAGAACCCGATGAAACCGAGTCCGAAGATCGCGAAGTTGGTGCTGACGACGTGTGCCGCATGCTTGGCCCGGCAGAAGCCGGTCTCGACGAGCGCGAAGCCCGCTTGCATGAAGATCACCAGTGCCGCACCGATGACGACCCACAGAAGGTTGATCTGTGTGCCGAGGATTTGAACTTCAGATTGCATTGGTGCCCTCTTCTCCTGTCCGGATTCGAATGAGTTGTGCGACGTCGGAAACCCAGATCTTTCCGTCGCCGATTTTTCCTGTTGCTGCGGAGGAACGAATCGTGTCGACGACACTGTCGACTGCCGCGTCATCCGCGACAATCTCGATACGAACCTTCGGGACGAAGTCGATGGTGTACTCAGAACCGCGGTAGGTCTCGCTGTGGCCACCCTGGCGGCCAAAACCTCGAACTTCCGTGACGGTCATGCCTTGCACACCCGCAGACTTCAGTGCGTCTTTCACATCATCGAGCTTGAAAGGCTTGATGATCGCCGTGATCAACTTCACTGATCCATTTCTCCTTGCTTGAGTCGCTCTCGCGACGGTTGGGCCCATGTCGCTCTCGCGTCATGCACCGGCTGCTCTTGCAACCTGTCGACACGGTATGGAACGGAGATTTCCCAACCGTCGCCCCAATGTTTCGGCAGTGTGGCGAATCGGTCACTCTGTGAACCGGGGTGTGCGCAGTGTTAACGGCGTGTGAAGCGGCCCGTCCAGCGGCCGGAAGTCGGCCGGGGTGGGCCGCCTCAGCTGAGGAGCGATTCGACCCTGGTCAGCGTCGACTGGGGAATCTTGCGGCCGTGGCGGTCGCTCACCTCGAAGCGGTCCGTGATGACGCCACCCTCGGTGGAGATGCGGGCGTGGTGCACGTTCACGTTCGCGCGGGCGAACGCGGCCGCCACGGCCTGCAGGAGACCCGGTTGGTCCGCACCGGAAATCACCACCACGCTGTGCCACGGGTGGGCGTCGTTGTCGAGACGGATCGTGAGTCCGTTGCCCGGCCCGATCTGCAGCCGGCGCGGGGCGGCCACGCGCGTCCGGAGGCTGCGCTCGAGGTCGAACGAGATCATCTGGGGGTTCGGCCGCTGGTCGGAGCGCACGGTGAACGTGTCGAGGACCGCGCCGTCCGGCCAGGTCGCGAGGTCTGCGTTCACGACGTCCAGCCCGCGATCAGCAAGCACCTTTGTGATGCGCGCGAGAAGGCCGCGGGCGTCGCGCGTGGCGATGTCGACGAGCCATTCGTTGCGTCTGCCGGTGTCCACCACGTTGACGCGCACCGTGCGGCCTCTCGGGGCGGGCTCCACAAGAGCGGCATGCCGCACGATCGTCTCGGGGTCGTGGGCGATGATGTACCCGGCGGCGGCGTGGGAGATGCGGTCGCGCACCAAGTCGTTCGGGGCGAGGGCCATTGCGTCGCGGCGCCTGATCGACTCGAGCGAGCTCTCCACGCCCCCGAGCAGCTCGGGATGGGCAAGGAGCTCCTGCACACCGGTGGTGATCTCCAGGAGGATCGAGTACTGCCAGTCGACAATCTCGTTCCTCGCCTCGACGAGCAATCGGCACCGTTCCACCATGGCCGGCGTGCCGAGGTACTCGGCCAACTGTGCCATCACCCTCGGGTTGTGTTCGTACGGCTCCGCCGTGATGGCCGCACCGATCAGGGTGGAGGCGCTCAACAACGCGAGTGTGTCGTGCCTGATCCCGGCGGACACTGTCAGTCGGTCGAGCAGGAGTGTCGAGTCGTTGTTGTCGGCCGCGATGTCCACCAGGAACGCCGCCAGCACGAGCGAGCAATCGTCGACCGAGACGTTGCGGACACGTTCACGGATCGATTCCACCGTGGCGAGGCGGGAGACGTGCGTGGGGTCGAGCTCGCTCGAGTCCGACCGACGGGAATCGAGGGCGCGGGCGAGCTCAGGCAGTGCACGGTCGAGAACGTTCGTGATCTCGAGGAGTCTCCACGACCTCGCGTTGCCGTTCATCAGCAACTGGACGAATCTCTCGGTGGTGCCCGTGTCCCACGAGAGCGGCACCATCCTGTGCTCGTGCAACCACTCCATCAAGGCCCTGTCCGGCTGGAGCGAAGATGCGTGGGCTGCTGCATCCAGCGCGATCTCAAGGGTGAGGGCAGAGGGCGGCATCCCCTCGAGAACTGCCGAGTCCCCGCGCTTCTGGATCCAGCCCCCGGCTGGGCGTTCCGTGGCGGCCGAATCATCAGGGGATGCGGAGGCCTGCTCCGACTGCTGCAGTCTCCACCTCAGCAGCGGTGGCGTGATGACGGTCGTCAGGAGGACAACGAGCAGCACAACCGCGTACAGGTCATCGTGGAAGACCCCGACGGAGACGCCGATCGTGGCGAAGATCAATCCCACCTCGCCACGCGGGATCATGCCCATGCCGATGAGCAAGCGGTCCGTGTTGGTCCCGATGGCGCCGAGTCCGGCCACCATCTTCCCGCCGACAGCTATCACGGTCAGCACCGCCGCAACCCACAGCACGTGGGCCTGGAAGAACTTCGTGACGTCTGTGTCGATGCCGATCTGCAGGAAGAACACCGGGATGAAGACGTTCCCCAGCGAGGTGAAGTCACGCGCGATGCGGTCATGGTGCTTCGTGCGCCCGAGTGCCGTGCCGGCGACGAAGGCGCCGATGATGGGGGCCAGGTTGGCCGTGCTTGCTGCCGCGGAGAAGGCAAATGTCAGCCCGGCCGCCACCACCCCGACGGTTGCAGAGGAGCGTGAACGCGCACCGACCGCGGCGAAGATCCGCGGCAGTGCGACGATGCCGACGGCGGTGGCGATCACGAGGAAGCCGACGGCCAGGCCGATGGTGCTGGCGACCCCGGCGACATCAACCGAACCCTGTTCCACGACTCGCGTGACGACGGTGAGGATGATGAGCCCGAGCACGTCATCCGCGACTGCCGCGCCGAGGACGATGCGGGCCTCCGTCGATGACAGGGCGTGCAGGTCTCCGAACACCCTGGCCGTGATGCCCACACTCGTTGCAGCCAGTGCCGCACCTAGGAAGAGCGACGCGTTGGTGGATTCCCCGAGCAATTTGCCGGCGAAGATGCCGGTGGACATTGGTGCCACCACGCCGATGACCGCGACTACCATCGATGCGCGTCCGACCCTGCGCAACTCGTTCAGGTCGGTTTCCATCCCGACGGTCGCGAGAAGAATGATGACCCCGATCTCGGCGAGGATCTTTGTCGTGTCGGTCGACCCGACGAGACCCAGTGCGGACGGGCCGATGAGGACACCTGCCGCGATCTCGCCGAGGACGGCGGGTATGCGGATGCGTTCCGCCAGTTCGGCAGCGAGCTTGGCCACGACGAGGATGACCCCGAGATCGAGGAATATCGACTGGAAGTCGATGGAGCCGCCTGAGGCGAGAAGTGCCGACATCACAGACTGTCGCGCTTGATCGGCCGGACCCCGAACATGTCGACGGCTCGCGACAGCCCGTCATCCGTCAGCATCCAGCCCCGCCTCCTCACGGTCACGATCGCATCCGTCCCGAGCACCCTGCGAAGGTTAACGATGGAGGAGTCGCACCGCCTCGCCACGCAGTTGTCGAGTCCGGCCTGGCGCAGGATCGTGCCCCGGCCGAGGACGCGCCCGGCGGAGTCCCACAGCACGTCCAGCACGGCCTTGTCGGTGTCGGACAGTTGGAGGGTCCCGTCGGCCATGAACTGACGGTACGCACCCTCGTTTTCGGGTGTGTCAGACGGGTGTGAACGGAGTGTGAACCGTCACATGCCCCGGATGTGGAGGAAACGGGGCCTCATCCGACAGACTGACGAACCATGGAACTGACCTACGCCCCCGAAGACGAAGCCTTCCGCGCCGAGATCCGCAACTGGCTGCACGAGAACCTCCCGAAGGGCTGGTTCGACAAGGGCTTCGAGATGTCGAACGAGGAACGCAAGAAGTTCAACGACGAATGGCCGTCGAAGCTGTTCCAGGGCGGCTGGATCTGTGCGACCTGGCCCAAGGAGTACGGCGGCAAGGGCCTGACCACCATGCAGGGAGTCGTCCTCGCCGAGGAGTTCGCGAACGCGAAGGCCCCGATGCGCGCCGATTTCTTCGGTGACACGCTCGTCGGCCCGACACTTCTCCAGTGGGGCACAGAGGAGCAGAAGAAGGAATTCCTTCCCCAGATCCTGAACGGCAAGATGCGCTGGTGCCAGGGCTTCTCGGAGCCGAACAGCGGTTCCGACCTCGCAAGCCTGAAGACCGAGGCCGTTCTCGACGGTGACGAGTGGGTCATCAACGGCCAGAAGGTGTGGACCACGCAGGGCCACCACGCGGACTACTGCTTCCTGCTGACCCGCACCGACAAGGACGCACCGAAGCACAAGGGCATCTCGTACCTGCTCGTTCCCATGAAGCAGCCCGGCGTGGAAGTGCGCGGCATCGTGCAGCCCGACGGCACCGCCGAGTTCTGCGAGGTGTTCTTCACCAACGCGCGCTGCCCGAAGGACAACGTTGTCGGTGGCGTGAACAACGGCTGGGTCGTCACCAACTCCACGCTCGCGTTCGAGCGCGGCATGAGCGCCACCACCGGCTACCGCCGCTTCGAGAGCGAGTACAAGGCCATGGTGCGCGGCGCAAAGGAGAACGGGGCCATCAACGACCCGGTCATCCGCCAGCGCCTGATGGAGTACTACACGAAGATCCAGATCCTGAAGATCAACGGTCTCCGGTCGCTCTCCACCACTCTCATGGGCAAGAAGGACCCGAGCATGGCCGCACTGGGTGCGACCAACAAGATGTTCTGGACCGAGATGCACAAGGCAGCGATGGAACTCGCGCTCGACATCCAGGGTGCGGCGTCGATGCTCGTCGACTCCGCCATGGGCGATGGCAACTGGCCGGGCACCGCGCGCGAGAAGCGCCGCGAGGGTTACCCGGTCAGCAGCATGATGTCGGCGTTCTTCTTCTCGCGTTCCGAGACGATCTGGGGCGGCACAAGCCAGATTCAGCGCAACATCGTGGGCGAGCGCGTGCTCGGCCTGCCGAAGGAACCGGGCAGCAAGTAACACTGCTTTCCGGGCCCGGAACGGCCTGCGTCTACTCTTGCCGCATGGCAAGAGAGACCGCGTACTGCAGCGGAACACTGAAGGCGCCGTTCGGTCGCATCGTCGTTGTCGCCAGTGACCGCGGTGTGCACAACGTGATGTTCGACCCGGACGACCTCCCGCGTTCACTCGAGGGCTGCACGGTCATCGAGAAGCCCTCACACCCCGTTGTCGCCGAGACCCTGCGTCAACTTCGCGAGTACTTCGCCGGCACGCGCACCTCGTTCGACGTGAAGCTCGATCTCGACGGCACGGAATTCCAGGTTGCCGCATGGAAGGCGCTCGCCAAGGTCAAGTTCGGCCGCACCGCCTCCTACGCGCAACAGGCCACCAGCATCGGCCGCCCGACGGCAACGCGCGCAGTCGGCGCGGCGAACGGGAAGAACCCCGTGGCCATCATCCTGCCGTGCCACCGCATCGTCGGTGCGAATGGTTCGCTCACGGGGTTCGCGGGTGGGCTCGACACGAAGAAATGGCTTCTCGACCACGAGCAGAAGGTTCTCGCGAAGGGGAGGAAGTCTTGAACAACATCGCCAACGTGCTGGCTGTCGTCTTCATGGTCGTTCTCGGTGCCACCGCGGTGTTCGACCTCATTCGCCACCCGAAGGCGCTCGCAGCCACCGAACACCTGCAGATTCCGGCGTCCGCCGTGCCGGTGCTCGGTGCCGTGAAGATCCTTCTCGGCATCGGGATCCTCGTTGGCTTCGGCAACATCCGCGCAGCCGAGCTCACGGGGCTGTGCCTCTGTGGATACTTCGCCGTCGCCACCCTCACCCACGTGCGCGCGAAGGACACCATGAAGGGCACCGCCCCTGCATTCGTGCTTCTCGTGCTGGCAGGTCTGTACCTGCTCGCGACGTTCGCGAAGTAGGCGCCGTCCGCGTCAGCGGAACTTGTCCCATTCCTCCGGGTTCTTGCCGAGTTTCGTGAGGCGCTTCGCCATCCACACCGGAACCTCCATGGGCTCACCGCGCCGGATCTCGTTCACCATGTCGCCGTTCTCGTCCCACATGTGGCACGTGTTGAGGTTCATGGCGTAACTGCGCTCGCGCTCCTCGGGGGTCATCTCCGAGCGGCTCTTGGTGTTCTCCGTTGCCGACCCCGCGCGCATTGACCAGCCGCTCTGGATGGCCACCGGTGCCATGGCGGCTAGCAACGCCCCGATGTGTGTGCACCCGCGTGGCCCGCCGAACAGTTCCTTCACCTTGTTGTTGAAACCGCGCGCAATCGACAGTCCGACGAGTTTCTGGTAGTCGGGGACGATGCCGGTGCACCGGGTGTGCGGGTGCTCCTTCATCTCGACGGTCACCTTGTCGATGCGGAACTCCGGGAACGCGATCTCGAGGTCGACGACCATGTGGTGCACCCACAGCACCTCCGGGTCATCCGCGGTGTAGAGGCCCGGGGGCTTCTCGTCGCACATGACGCCACGCAGGATGAAACGCGACTCGTCCATGCGGTACGTGCGTACCTCGTACCTGCGCGTGTGGATCAACTGACCGCCATCCGGTGCGGGGGGAAACATCTCGTACGTCACGTCTTCACTCTCTCAGTAACTGCAGCAGTCAAACGACCCGTCCATTGTCGCCGCTCGCGTCGTCGCAGGTCGCATTGGAACCATGCCAATAGTGCAAATTCGGTGCCGTGATTCACGGTCACAGAAGTCCTCTGAGGCTTACGCAACAAGGGTTTGCGGGCGTACGGTGAACACGGATGCGGGAATGCATCCGGGAGGAATTCACATGTCAACAGAAGCAGAGAAGAAGTCTCCTCTGGTCGACGGAGGCGCACTGATCACGCTGATGATGGTGCTCGTCATCGCGATGGTGCTGGTCATCGGAGCAGTCGGAGTCGTGGCCGTTGCAAACGGAAGCAGCGGGGGCGGGGCGACGTCGACGACCGTCAGTGTCACGCTCTCGGAGTTCAAGATCACCATGGAGCCCGCGATGGTCCCAGCGGGCAACGTCGTGCTGCAGATCCACAACGCGGGTTCGGCGGAGCACAACCTCGCCGCCGCGGGGCTCGACAAGCGTGTCGGGAACATCGCGGTCGGCGGCAACGCCACTCTCGACCTGGGGAACGTCAGCAGCCCGGTCGAACTGATCTGCGAGGTGGCGGGGCACAAGGAGTCGGGCATGAAGGCCACCCTCAACGTGGGCAGCCATGACGGCATGACCATGGACACCACCATGACGATGACGAACGACCAGATGGACGCGGCGATGGAGGCCGTTGCGAAGCAGTTCCCGGCAAAGACGCAGGGGACGGGGAACGAGGAACTCGCCCCCACCATCGCTTCGGACGGCGCGAAGGTGTTCAACCTCACCGCCGAGATCATCGACTGGGAGGTGGAGCCGGGCAAGATCGTGAAGGGCTGGAGCTACAACGGCCAGATTCCCGGACCGGTCCTGCGCGCGAACGTCGGCGACAAGGTGCGCATCGTCCTGAAGAACGACCTCACGGAGTCGACGTCGATGCACCTGCACGGCATCCGGGTGCCGAACGCAATGGACGGTGTGGACCCGTACACGCAGCCGGCAATCAAGCCGGGTGAGACGTTCACCTACGAGTTCACCGCACTCGAGCCGG
>JBEGJV010000071.1:0-7894 GCA_041184385.1 Actinomycetota bacterium | reverse complement strand
ATCAGCGATGCTCGTGACTTGGTGGGTTCGATGTTCTCCACCAGGTTCTTGCCGTTGATCTCGCGCCAGATGGCTCGGGCAGTGTCCACCGCCTCCTGATCGGAGAGGTGCGCGTACATCTGGAAGAAGCTGTCCGGGTCACGGAAGACCGTCTCACGCAGCGTCTGGAAGCGCTCGATGTACCACTGTTCGATGTCGCTCTCGGCGGCGTCGATGTAGATCGAGAAATCGAAGTAGTCGCTGACGAACTCGTTCGACTCGCTGCCCACCTGCAGAACGTTCAGCCCCTCGAGAATGAGGATGTCCGGCTGGCGCACGGTCACGGCGTCACCGTCGACGATGTCGTAGACCACGTGGCTGTAGACGGGGGCCTTGACCTCTGACGCACCGCCCTTCAGGTCGCGCATGAACTGAAGGAGGGCCTTCGTGTCGTACGACTCCGGGAAGCCCTTGCGGTTCATGATGCCGCGGTCCTGCAGGACGGAGTTCGGGAAGAGGAAGCCGTCGGTGGTGATCAGGTCCACTTTCGGGTGCTCCGGCCAGCGGGCGAGGAGCGTCTGGAGAATACGGGCGAACGTGCTCTTGCCGACCGCCACCGACCCGGCAATGCCGATCACGTACGGAACCTTCGGTGCCATCGCGCCGAGGAACGTCGCGGACACCTTGTGCAGGTTCTGCGTGGCGCTGACGTAGAGGTTCAACAGTCGCGTCAGCGGCAGGATGACCGCGCTGACCTCGTCAAGGTCGATCTTGTCGTTGATGCCGCGCAGCGCTTCCAGGTCCTTCTCGCGGATCGTCAGCGGTGTTGCGGCACGCAGGTCCGACCATTCGGACCTGTCGAAGGACAGATAGCGGTCGGAATCGGTGGGGTCGATCACAGCACGAACGCTAGGTGTTGGGCCTCAGCGCCGCCAAGGCGCAGAGGGGGAGACCGAACCCGGCCCGCCGGTGAGGATGTCGACGCCGTCGGCGGTGACGAGGATGGTGTGCTCGAACTGCGCGGTGCGACTGCCGTCCTTGGTGACCGCTGTCCAGTCGTCGTCCCACATGGTGTGCTGCCAGCCGCCACCGAGCGTGATCATCGGCTCGATGGTGAAGGTCATTCCCTCGCGGATGATCATCGTGTTGCGCGGGTCGTAGTAGTGCAGCACCTGGATGTCGGTGTGGAAGTTCTCGCCGATGCCGTGGCCGATGAACGCGCGGACGACGCCCATCTTGTGCTGCTTCGCGTGCACCTCGATGGCGCGGCCGATCTCGTTGATCATCACACCGGGCTTCACAGCCTCGATGCCGTGCCACATGCATTCCTCCGTGACGCGGATGAGCTTCTTGTCCTCGTCACTGACGTTGCCCACGCAGAACGTGGCGTTGGTGTCGCCGTGCACGCCGTTGATGTAGATGGTGACATCGAGGTTGATGATGTCGCCGTCCTCGAGAACGCGCGAGTCGGGAATGCCGTGACAGATCACTTCGTTCACGCTGGTGCAGACGCTCTTCGGGTAGCCGTGGTAGTTCAGCGGGCTGGGGTATCCGCCCATCTCGATGGTGAGGTCGTGCACGAAAATGTCAATCTCGTCTGTCGTCATGCCCGGCTTCACGATCTCACCGGCACGGCGCAGGATCTCGGCGGCCTTCTCGCCCGCGATGCGCATGCGCTCGATGACCTCGGGTGACTTCACACGGTCCTCGCTGTAACGGGGGACCACGCCGGTGTCCGCGTACGGGGGCTTGCCGATGTGGTCGGGAACGTGGCGCATGGGGCTGATGACACCCGGCTGGATGCGACCCTCGGTTCCCTTGTGGCAGCGCTTGTACTTGCGGCCGGACCCGCACCAGCACGGGTCGTTGGCGGCAGGCAGCACTGCGGGCGGCTGGTTCATGGGAGAAAGCCTATGGGGAACGGTTCACAGTGCGGTGGGTCAACGAGTCACCCCGGGGTGACTGGTAATCCACGAGTGCCTTCCGTAATTTCCCGCGCCACACATTCGGCCGTTTCAAGGGAGGAATCAGCATGGAAGACCGATGGACAACACCTCCGGACTCGGCAACGGCGAGGTTGGCTGCACTTCGTTCGGATCCGGCGCGCACAGGCTCACATCCCGGGAAGACAAAGCGCCGCGGAGGTCGGTACTCCAGGGAGTTGATCCTCGGACTGGTACTTCTCCTACTGGGGGCGTTTGTGGTTCTGATGTTCATCGGTCGCAGTCAACGCGCAACCGTCGTGGTGCCCGCCTTGAGCACGGCGGCATCCTCGGTCACAGATGATCAGATACCGCGTGGGCAAGCCCTCGCCGCGACATTGGTTGACCAGGGCAGTTATCCGCCTGAGCTCTCCGAGGGGGATTCGGTGGTCATCATTCTCACGCCTGTGTCTTCAGCAGAGGGAAGCACCCGAATGTTGCCCGAAACCGCGGTCGTTGCGTCAATCAGTGAGGCCACAAGCGGAACGCTCGGAGCTGTAGTCACGTTGATCACCAGTGAGGCGGTCGCTCGTGACATGGCGGACGCTGGGTCTGTGCATCTTGCAATAGTTCCTCAGGCAGGCTGACATGAAGCAACGAGACATGAATCAGCGCCTGAACCGTGCGATTGCAACCGCACTTGCCGACGACCGGGTGCGTCGACATTCCGGCGACCTCCCACCTGCCACGGATGAAGAGGAACGGCTGATTGCACGTACGTCGGCCATGGATGAACTTTCCCGTATGCGTCCGATGGATCCGTGGGGAACTCCCATCCCGGTGGAAATCGACGACAGAAGACTCATCGAGGAGGCAGTTGCTTCGGTTCTTGGGCTCGGGAAGCTCGAACCGATTCTGGATGATGACGACATCACGGATATTCACGTGCGGGGCAATGCACCTGTCTGGGTGAAGTATCGCGATGGGCGCCGGGAGCAACTGGCGCCCCTGGTTGATTCGGATACCGAATTGGTGGACTTCATCCGTCGGATTGCCATGAGAATGGGCCAGCGCGAGATGCGGTTTGACCCTGCCCATCCCGAGGTCAATCTCCAACTTCCAGATGGTTCGCGCATGTTCGCCGCTATGGACATTTCGCAGAGACCCATGTTCGTGATCAGACGGCACAGATTCGACTTCGCCACATTGCGGGACTTGAGTGTCACCGGTTTTGCGCCCCCCGTCACCGCAGAATTCCTGGCTGCCAGTGTCCGTGCCCGTAGAAACATCGTCATCGCCGGTGGAACGGGTTCGGGCAAGACGACCCTTCTCAGGGCCCTGCTCAATGAAGTTGCCCCCGATGAGAGAATTGTGACAATCGAGGATTCGTACGAGATCGGTCTCGACAAATTCGAGCACTTGCACCCTGACCATGACTGTCTCCAGTCACGCGACGCGAACACCGAGGGTGAGGGTGAGGTGACACTCTCGGCTCTCACTCGAATGGCACTCCGAATGGACCCTGACAGGGTGGTAGTGGGTGAGGTGCGTGGTGCAGAGGCATTTCCGATGCTCATGGCGATGAGTCAAGGGAACAACGGTTCGATGTGCACGATGCACGCCGACTCAGCCAGATCTGTGTTCCCGAAACTGGCGGCGTACATGTCGATGGCATCGACGGGAGTCCCGACCGAGACACTGAATCTCCTGATTGCAAGTTCCGTCCACCTCGTCGTGCATGTAATCAATCGTGAAGGTCGACGTGGAATCGACTCAATCCACGAAATTGTCGACACCGACGGTCTCTCGATTGTCACAAACGAGGTTTTCTCGGCAGCATCCCCGAGCGCTCCATTCGGCACTTTGCGCCACGGCACATCAACGCTTCTTCGCGAACATGGATTCCATGCCTCGCGGGAGATGGCCTGGGTGGCGTCATGAGGAACCGCCCGAGACCGGCACGAATGTCGAGCCAACTAGAGCTGATCGAAGGGATTGCCATCTTCACGGAGCACCTGCGTGACACCATCGCATCATCCACGGGAATCGAACAGGCAATCACAGCGACGCTTGAGACATGTCCAAAGGTCATCGAACCGGAATTGAGACGGTTGGTTGCTGAGATGCAATATGGCTCACTTGAGGAGGGTCTTCGGCACTTCGCCGACGAACTGGCTCATCCCTTGTCGGACTTCGTCGTGGCAGCCCTGGTCTCCTCAATTCAGAATCGCTCGCGGGATCTCTCGGGGCTTCTCACGCAGTTGAGTGCGAGTGCCCGTGAGGAGTGCCGTCTTCATCTCCGGGTCTGGGTGTCGCGTTCCAGAACACGATCAGCCGTACGCATCGTGGGTGGAAGTCTCGTCACATTTGTTGTCGGTCTGTCTCTGTTCGACATGGCGTTTCTCGCTCCCTACGCATCGCCCTCGGGGCTCGTGGTTCTCACCCTCGTTTGTTCGGGTTTTGCCTCGGGACTCTGGCTTCTTGATCGCATGTCCCGGTTCGACTCACCCGTTCGTTTAATCGGGCGCCGTCACACATGAGAACCTTGCTGAATCCGGTTTCCCCTGAGGACTACGCCATCACGGGGACAAACACCTCCCTGGTTGCACGCAAGTCGATCGTTCTGGCCGTCTCATCGGGTTCTCTTGCATTGATATCGGCACTGGCCGTAAATGCTCTGCTCGTTCAACTTGGACCTACCGGGATAGGTCTTGGAGTCGCTGTGGTGGTTTGTATCGCCTACTCGGCACCCTCCCGCAAGATTCGCACGAAAGCAGCTGCTCTGAGAAGTGAGTTTGACCTTACCGTTGCGGTCCTGCTCGATCTGGTGAACATCCAGACCGCGGGTGGAGCTGGCATCGAGACGGCATTGGTCTCCGCAGCAGCCCTCGGTGATGGCTGGTGTTTTGATGAAATCCGATGGTCGCTCTCGCGGGCACAGTCGGCCAGATCTTCATTTTGGGACGGGCTGTTGGATCTCGGGAAGGAACGCGGTGTGTGGTCTCTTGTCGAAGTCGCTCACAGTGCGAAGTTGGCGGGCGAGCACGGCGCAAAGGTGCGACAGTCGTTGATAACGAAGGCCGCATCGTTGCGCGCGCGGAACTTGGCTCGAATTGAGCACGAAGCCAATCAACGCACAGAGCAGATGGGGCTACCAATGGTCATTCTCTTTCTCTCATTTCTCGTCTTCATCGGATATCCGGCGATGGCGCAGACAATGGGCGCTCTGTAGACGCCCAATCACAACAGACACCTACAAGGAGACAACATGTCCACGACACGTCAACTATGGGAGTACTACTCCATTCGGTACCACGCGTCCCGTCAATCTGATCGCGAGCGCGGGGAAGTGAGTGCGACGACCATTGTCATGGCGGCCGCTCTCGTCGGGCTCGCTATCGCAGTCAGCGCGATAATCAGCACGCGCGTGCGGGAAAAGGCCAACAACCTCAATCTCGGTTGATGTCTCCCACAAGCGCTGACCGGGGAGAGATCTCGACGGAGATCGTGATACTCGCACCCGTTCTCTTCGCCCTTGCCTTCGCCATAGTAAACGTGGCGACCTTCTGGATGTCCGCCCACACTGCGTCAGCTGCTGCCACGCGTGGTGCCAGGGCGGCGTCCATGGGCCTCAACTCGCGTGATTCATTCGAACTAGGCGTGCAGGCTGTCGAGCAGACGGTTCACGAATTGTCGGGAAGCCTCGCTTCGCCCCCGAAGGTGGAGTTCACCGAACGATGGGTGAGGGTGACGGTGGAGATGGGTTTCTCGAGATTTGTCCCGTTCATGCCGCAGTTTGTGCGCAGATCGGTCGAAATGCCCCGCGAGTCGTATGTCCGGGAATCCGAACGGTGAGAGACAACCGGGGCTCAACAACGGTCGAGCTTGTGCTCCTTGCGCCGATGTTCGTCCTCGTTCTGGTATTCGTGACTGGATTGGGGAGAATCGTCGAGCTCAAATTGACAGTCAGATCCGCGGCCGAAAGTGCTGCCAGGGCATCGTCCTTGGTAACGGAGCAACGAATGTCCGAGGTTGGATCGACAACCGCCCTAGAGACACTTGCAAGTCACAAAGTTTGCCTGCATCCCCGGGTGTCGGTGGCTTACAGCAGTTCCCGTTCTCCCCGAATCGTGACAGTGACGGTCACATGCGCCGTCAACAACAACGGAGTGGGCTCTTTTCTTCCGCTACTGAGATACGTCAGTTACACCTCATCGGAGGTGATTGATGTCTACACCTTTCGCTGACGAAAGAGGTTCAGTCTCGGCCTTTGCAGTCTGCGTGATCGGCTCGCTGGTCATGCTCGGGCTGTTCATGTTCGACAGTGGAAGGTATGTCGACACGTATCTTCGAACATCTGGAGTGGCCGAGAATGCCGCCCGAATCGGCGCCCAGAGCATTGTTGGAATCAGGTCTGGTCAACCGCGGGTGGACCAACGACTGGCAACCAGCAGGGCACAGGAATACCTGCAGTCTGAGGGGCTCATCGGAACTGTTCGGGCAATCGGAACTCATGTTGAGGTGACAGTGATTGAAGAGTGGTCACCCGTCGTGATTTCTCCTCTGGGGAACAGGAGAATCATTGTCAAGCGGCGAGCGAACGTGATTGACGAGTGAGCGCATCACTCCTCGATCCCGACATCGCGCGTCCCATGGTGGGTGTGGCTGCACTCTTGCTGTGTGGTGTCCTCAGTATGTGGTGGTTGGTCGACAGAATCAGACAAAAGAGGAGGAGCCCGCAACTTCGCAGGTGGGCAGCGGTACTTGGCACCGGCTCGGCTGTAGCGGTTGCAGCAGGAGCGCCTCTCATGCCCTCACCGGCCGTGACAGTTCCTGTGTCTGACCTTGTGGCCCCTGCAGTCGCGGTGTCCGTGTTGCGCCGCATCCTCGAGGTGCGAAGGAAGCAACTTCGACATTCAAGAGAAGGTTCATTCCCGCGACGGTTGAATGAAATCGAACACCAGGTCCTCACGGAGGTGATTCGTCAGTCTGTTCTGCACACGACTGAATCGGATGGCATAGACCTTGAGAGTGCTGATCTGTCGCCTCGAATCTCGGGGTTACTGGACTCCATAGGTCAAGTTGATTCGGACGCATCCACAGCACTGAGGGTGCCATCTGGCGATTGGTCTCTCATGGTGCGTTTGGTGGGAGAGCCCGTCCTTGAGAATGAACGCGGTGAAAGAGCCATGTTTGGGAAGAAGAAATCTATGGAGCTTCTCTCCTGGATGGCTTTGAACCGCAACAGATCGACCCGTAGCGCCGCGCGAACTGCGCTCTGGGATGTTGACATCGCGGGTTCCACTTTCTCAACAATCGTCTCGGACATGCGTCGAGCCATGAGGAATTTGTCACCTGACTCGATTGAAGATGAGTGGTCTCCGGTGACCCATACGGAACTTCTCCCATTGTCCCAAAGGGTGGTCACAGATGTCGAGGTCATCGAGGGCTCGTTGATGACTGGCTCATTGACAGAACTGATGAACGGACTTCGACTCGTTCGTGACATGCCGTTTGCCGGAACTTCCTACCTCTGGGCAGATTTGGATGGCTCCACGACGAGAATCGTGATGGTGGTCCTAAAGGCTGTGTGGGCAGCAATAGAACTTGCGTTGCAATCGGGTGACTCGACAACGGCACTTGATGCGATTTCGACAGGTCTGCGGGTAATGCCAGGGGATGTAGATTTACTCGCCCGACAGCAGGCGTTGGCGGCTGCCCCTCGAATCTAAAGCTGTTTCAGCGGGTACTCTTCCATCCATGTTCGGACGCAAAGACGCAATGATGGTTACTGCTGACATGGCCCTGCCCGGTCGCACCGACCAGACCATGCCGGTGCCCACGGAACACTTCGAACTCGGCACACCCTTGGTGGGTCCGTGGCCCGAAGGTTTCGAGACTCTCGTGGTGGGCATGGGTTGCTTCTGGGGAGCAGAGCGCAAGTTTTGGCAGGCAGACGGGGTCTTCTCCACGAACGTCGGGTACGCCGGTGG
>JBEGJV010000070.1:0-7958 GCA_041184385.1 Actinomycetota bacterium | reverse complement strand
CTCCTGACCGAACGAGATGACATCGGCAAGCGAGTCGCCGTACTTGCGCATGAGGTCCCGCAACATCTGGCGACGCTGACGAACGGCCTCGAGACGCTCCGGCTGCTCCTCCGACCGTTCGGCCGCCGTGCGCACCTCCGCCAGCAAGTCGTCGATCTCGGCTGTCAGCGACGCCAGCCTGTCCCGAATGCCACCCAACCCGTCAAAGGGAGCCACCGCACGGGCGGCGCGTCCGACGGCATCCCCTGCACCGTTGTCACCGCCGAGGAATTCGGCAACGGCCCACAATGTCTCTCGGTACCGGGTGGCATCAGCCAGAAGGTCTTCCTCCCGACCGAGGTCGGTCTCCTCGTCGGGTGAACCGATCGCGGCGCCGAGGATCTCACCCACCTGGAACTGCAGCAAGTCGATCTCCCGGGCCCGGGTCTTTTCGTCCCCGCCGAGCGCTGCGAGGGATGCGTCGATCTGCGTCACCGCTTCGCGCGCCTTCCTCAGGGCCGTCAGGTCGACCCCCGCAAATCGATCAAGAGCGTCTCGTTGCGCTGCCGCACCGAGGAGTCGTTGGTGGGCGTGCTGGCCATGGATGTCGACAAGCTCCTCGCCGATCTCGGACAACTGTGTGACCGTGGCCATCCGGCCGTCCACATAGGCGCGGGAGCGCCCCTCCTTCGCAACGACACGGGTCAGGATCGTCTCGATCTCGGCTCCGTCAACTTGACGGACGAACCGGGCCTCGACCCTGGCTTCGTCCGCGCCGCTGCGCACCACGTTCGCGTCCGCACGGGCCCCCACGATGAGATTTATCGCCTCCACGAGCATGGTCTTGCCGGCACCCGTCTCACCGGTGAGCGCCGTGAAACCGTTGCCGAACGACAGGTTGACACGCTCGATCACCCCGAGGTTCTCGATCGCGAGTTCAACGAGCATCAGCGGTCGGCCAACCCGAACTTGGACTTGAGAATCTGATGGAACCTGGTTGCCTCGAACCGCACGAACCGCGCGTATTCCCCTGCTGCATCGACCTCCACCACGTCACCAGGGCGCAATGAGTGGACGAGCTCGCCGTCGGAGGCAACGTTCACCGAGCGGTGTCCCAGCACCTCTATGCGGATCTTCTCCGATGCGTCGAGCACCAGCGCCCGGTCGAACAGCATGTGCGGCGACACGGGTGTCACGAGGAGCGCCCGCATCCTCGGGGAGAGTATCGGACCTCGTGCCGACATCGAGTAGGCGGTCGACCCCGTCGGGGAGGCAACAATCAGGCCGTCGGCCGCGTATGTGGTGAAGTGAGCACCGTCGATGTCGACGGCAAGCCTCACCGTGTGCCCCGTTTCCTTCTTCTCCACCACGATCTCGTTCAGGGCGAAGTGTTCCCCGGCGTAGGAGCCGCCGGACCAGATGCGCACCCTCACGAGCATGCGGTCGTCGAACGTGTACTGGTGGCCGCTCTGGCCGTTCAGGAACACTCCGAGAGCATCGACCGCGGAGGCCTGTTCGACGCCGGTGAGATATCCCAGAAGCCCGACGTTCACCCCGATGACGGGCACGGGACGACCGGCGAGCGACCGAACCGAACGCAGCATGGTGCCGTCACCGCCGATGGACACGAGCACATCGACATCACCGAACTCGTCGTCAGACCTGATCCCCGGGGCACCCGCCGATGTCAACACGGGTAGATCTGCCGCCGAAGAGACGCACTCATGACCGTTGGACGAGCACCATGCTGCGATGTCGACACCGACACCGACCGCGTCCTCCCTGAAACGATGAATCGCGATCCCGACCCGAGCCATTGCTACAACCTACGCCCGCGGTGCTCGTGACAGATGGAGGAGGAACTCCGTGTTCCCGTCCTGGCCCTTGATGGACGACTCCACAAGCCCTCGCTCGAGCCAACCCGCGTCAAGTGCCGCGGCAACGACCCTGTCAACCGACTCCCTGTGTAGGACCGGGTCCGTGATGACACCCTTGCCCTTCGAGGCTTCCTGACGGCCGACCTCGAACTGCGGTTTCACCAGCAGGACCATTTCCGGGTCGGTGAACGAACTCTCGCTCCCGACAAGTCTGTCGAGCGCCGCCATCACGACGGTGAGGGAGATGAACGAAAGGTCCGCCACCAGCAACGAACACGCAAAGGGAAGGTCGTGAGGCCCCATGTCCCTCACGTTCACTCCCTCGCGCCACACGACGCGCGGATCATTCGCCATTCGCTCGTGCAGCTGGTTGCGGCCGACATCCACTGCGAACACCCGGGCCGCTCCTCGCTGCAGGAGGCAGTCCGTGAATCCCCCGGTCGACGACCCGACATCGATGGCCGAACGACCCGTCACGACAATGCCGAATCTGTCGAGGGCACCCTCGAGTTTCTCCCCACCGCGACTCACGAATCGGCGGGTCTTCAGGATCTCCACCGGTTCGTCCGCCGAGACGAGCCTCGAGGGCTTCTCGGCGATCACGCCAGACACGCTCACCGCGTGGTCCTCGATCAGCCTGTTCGCTTCGCTCCGCGTCGTCACGAGCCCACGTTTCACCATGGCGGCGTCCAGGCGGATTCTCACGCCAGAAGCGTAGTGAGAGGCAATGCCGGTCAGCCGAAGAGTTCCTCCACGACAGCTGCGAGGTCGTGGAACGTCCTCGCGCCATCGGGTTCCGTGCCTGGGGTCGTCACGCCCGTCATTACCAGACCGAACCCACAACCCAGGGTCCCGGCGAACGCCCCGTCTGTGGAGGCCTTGTCCCCCACCATGAACATCGCATTCGGCTGCACACCCGGGCATGACCGGCGCACGAGTTCCGCCATCGGCCTGTGCGGTTTGCCGGTCACCACCGGCGTGACCCCGGCGGCAGTGGCGATTGCGGCAAGAACGGAACCGCCACCGGGGAGGACCCCGTCGGGCGTCGGGTAGGAGTTGTCGGAATTGCTGCCGATCAGCACCGCGCCGGACATGACTGCGCGCTGCGCATCAGCAAGAACCGTGTAGTCGAACTCGCGGTACAGACCCACAACGACCGCGTCATAGGACCTGCGCGCCCCGGGATTCTCGTGGGCGACCACCACCTCGCACCCTGCGCGAGCCACCTCCTCACGGATGCCGAGACCGCCGCACACGAGGACGACCTGGCCGGGGACGAGCACCGATGCCGCCGACATCGCAGACGTGAGGACCTTCCCTTCGGCATCAACGCCGATCGCAGAGAGATGGGCCTCCTGCTCTGCAACGGTGGAGAACGAATTGTTCGTCACGTACAGCACTCTCGCGCCGGCCTCCTCCACCCGTCTGAGCGCCTCCACTGACCCGGGAACCGGCTCGTGAGCCAACCACACGACTCCGTCGAGATCGCAAAGCAACACCTCGGGCGCAGCGGTTTTGTTCACAGCCGACAATCCTGCCACCCTTGTCTGCGTGCCACGCTTCGAACCGTTCCGCGCCCACAGATACGCCGTCGCCAGTCCCGGTGACGTCGCCCCCCTCACCTCGCCGCCGTACGACGTTTTCGACGAGTCCCGGCGCGATGAGCTGGCGGCATCCGACCCCCGCAACATCGTCCACGTCGACTACCCGGTCGAGCGGGACGGCGCCGCGCGCTATGCCAACTGCGCCGGGGTTCTGGACACGTGGGTGAGGGACGGAATCGTCGTCACGGACACCACCCCGACGTTCTCGCTGTACCGCATGGTCTTCACCGACGAGGCGGGTGCGTCACGCCAGACCGTCGGTGTCATCGGCGCACTCGAGGTGGTCGACGAGGGTGCGGGCGGTGTGCTGCCCCACGAGCGCACCACACCAAAGGCAAAGACCGACCGCCTGGACCTGACCCGGGCAACATCCTGCAACCTCAGCCCGGTGTGGGGCCTCTCGCTGACGGCGGGGCTGTCGGACCTGCTGAGGGAACCGGGAGAGGTCGTCGCACACGTCATCGATGACGACGGTGTCGAGCACACTCTCGAACGGGTCACGGACCCGAGCAGGATCGATGCGATATCCCGCGCTGTTTCGTCCCACCCCGTCCTGATCGCGGACGGTCACCACAGGTACGCCATCAGCCGCACGTACCGCGACGAACAACGTGCTGCCGGTCGGAAGGCGGACGCCGAACTCACCATGACCTACGTTGCCGAACTCGTCCGGGAGCAGCTCAGCATCGCGGCCATCCACCGGTTGATTTCGGGCCACACCGCGGCACAGGTGCTCGATCGCATCGGCGACTACTACGACGCGAAGCCCGCCGGCCCTGTCCGGTCCTCGACGATCCAGTCGATGGAGACGGAAGGGGCCCTGTGCCTGGTGGACAGTTCGGGCAACGGGACTTTCCTCGTGCCCAGGGAGAGTGCATTCGCCGGAATCCGCAATCTCGACAGCGCGCGCCTCGAGCATGCACTCGGCGACGTGATCGGTTCGGTCACCTACCAGCACGGCGTCAACGAGGTTCTCCGCAGGATCGGGTCCGGCGAGGCATCGTGTGCGATTCTCATCCGACCCGTCTCGCTCGAGGAGATCAGGCGCACGGCCGACACGGGCGAGCTGATGCCGCCCAAGTCGACGTTCTTCACGCCGAAACTCCTGACGGGAATGGTGTGGCGCCCGCTCGACGCCTGACTCTCAGGTGATCGACGCCGCGTAGATGCCGGCAATCGTGGCATCGAGGATTGAGTTGAACTCCTCGTCGCTCTGCTGGGCGAAGAGACCCTCGGCCAGCGCCCGAGAGAAACTGGCGATCATGCCGTTGTTGCGGGAGAGCTTGGCGTTGGCATCCTCACGGCTGTAACCGCCGGACAACGCGACGAGCCGCACGACCCGAGGGTGCCTCACCAGATCCGCGTAGAAGTTGTCGACGTTCGGGATGGTGAGTTTCAGCATCACAGGCTGTTCCGCGGACAACTTGTCGAGTTCCGCGACCAGGGCATCCCTCAGGATCGACTCGGCCTCGGTCTTGTCCGGGATGTTGATGTCAACCTCGGGCTCGATGATGGGCACGAGACCGTGACCGATGATCTGCTTCCCCACCTCGAACTGCTGGGCGACCACGGCGTCGATGCCCTTCTTGTTGGCCGCCTTGATGACCGAACGCATCTTCGTGCCGAAGACCCCCTTCGACACCGCCTTCTCGCACAGGGCGTCGAGGTCGGGCATGGGCTTCATCATCTGCACACCCTCCGCCTCGTCGGCGAGACCCTTGTCGACCTTGAGGAAAGGGATGACCTTCTTCTTGGTCCACAGGAACTCGGCCGATCCCAGCCCCTCGATCGAGCGGTCCATTGTTCCCTCGAAGAGGATGGCTCCGAGAACCCGCTCGCCGTTGAACGCCGGGCTCAGGATCATGCGAGTGCGCATGGCGTGCATGAGATCGAACATCTGCTCGTCGCCCGAGTACGTGGATTCCTCGATGCCGTAGAGCCGCAGCGCCTTCGGAGTGCTGCCACCGCTCTGGTCGAGGGCCGCGATGAAGCCCTTGCCGTCGCGCATGCGTGTGAGCTGTTCGTTGTTCATAGTCCGGACCTCCAGGATCGCCTCAACGGCCGACAACGAGACTAGTAAGACGGCGTCACCGGGAGCCAAGACCCTTCAACACCCCTGCCATGAAACGTGACACCTGGTCTCGGCGGCGCACGATGGTCACCTTGTCTGCCCGGACATCCGTTCTCGAAGCCATTCCCGACCCGGAGGCAAAGAACCTCTTGTTCACATGCCCGCTCACGGCCGCAAGTTCACCCGCAGCGATCTCCATCTCCCCCTCGTACGTGACCGGGACGATGGTCCGTACTCCACCCTCGCGGCTGACGAGGTCGAAGTTGGTGAAAACGCGCCCGTCCCCCATGTCAACCCGCGTTGCGTCCCTGGCAACCTCGCCGACGACTACGGCGAGATTCAGGTGGATGTCGCTCTCTGCTCTCATTTCCTGCCCTTCTGGTCAATGGTGTGACCATGTGGGTGCTCAGGATCCGAGCGAGGCAAGCCTTTCCACGACGTCGGCGAACCCGGGCTCGAAAGTGACGACCCTCTCGAAGAAACGGCGGGCCTCGATGACGTTGCCCATCCGGTCATGGAGGTCACCCACCACGTACCACTGGCGCAGGTGGAATTCCGAGGGGCGCTTCAGCTCGTTCGTCTGCTTTGCCATCACGTCAAGGGCACCCTCGAGGTCTCCCTGGTCGGCAAGGGAACTCGCGTACACGATTCGGGCCTCGGCCATGGTCTCCGGGTTCGGCGATGCATCAGACACCTCGCGCCACAGTGCGGCAACGCGCGCATGGTTGCCCAACGCGCGGTAGCAGTCCGCGAGCACGGCGTGGTTGAAGATCCATTCAGGATTGAGCAGGAGTGCCTGCTCGATCTCCTCGGCCGCCTTCTTCCACTGACCGCCCCGGTAGAGACACAGACCCAGCATTTCGTGGACAGCGGAGACGTCCGCGTACTCCTTTGCCATCGGGGCAAGGATCTTGCGTGCCTCGTCGTACCGGTACGCCTCGAAAGCCTGGAGTGCGGCCTCGTATCGCTTGATCGCCCTTCCGGACCCGCGGGACCCGAGGGAACGCTCGAACTCCTCCACCACGGAATCGAGGGCCCGCACTTCCTTGCGACCACCCTTCTGGGCACGACCCGTCGACTTCGATCGAGCGCCTGTCGGTTGACGACGCGGACGCGATGTCGAGCCTTCGTCCACCCAGATTTCCTGGCTGCGCTCCGGGGGACGCGATGGTTCGAGATTCGTGCGACGGCCGCCCGTGCGCTCGTTCACCTCGCGCTTGCGACGCTCAGCCTCGGTACGCGGCTCGCGCTCCTCCCAGGGTGCACGGTCATCGTCACGGAACGACCTGCGCGGCGCACGGTCATCATCACCACGGGGACGACGCGGACGATCCCCCTCGTCACGACGCGGACCACGAGGACCACGGTCATCATCACGGAAACTGCGGCGCGGACGATCCCCCTCGTCACGGAACGACCTGCGCGGTGCACGGTCATCATCACCACGGGGACGACGCGGACGGTCATCACCTTCGCGGCGCGGACCACGAGACCGGTCGTCATCGCGGAAGGACCTGCGCGGCCTGTCATCACCGTCACGGCGCGGACCACGAGGACCGTCTCCCTCGTCACGGCGCGGACCACGCGGACGACCTGATCCACCCCGGCCGTCTCCCCCACGGGATCCCCCTCGACCACCGCCGGAGCCGGGTCCGCGACCCGATCCGCGACCGGAATTTCCGGAGCCTCCCCTGCCGGGACCGCCCGGACGGCCGCTGCCGCGACCAGACGAAGAGCTTCCACGGCGTTCAGACATAGGCGCGCCAGTCTACGGACCTGTGGATAATTACCTCAGGACAACATTGCGCCACAAATGCAAACACCCCCGGACCAGTGGCCCGGGGGTGTTCGTCGATTGAATCTGGCGGCGTCCTACTCTCCCAGGGGGTCTACCCCCAAGTACCATCGGCGCTGACAGGCTTAACTTCCGTGTTCGGAATGGGAACGGGTGTGACCCTGTCGCTATGGCCACCAGAAATCAGTTGTCAATGTGGTGTGCGCCAAGAGGCGCACGGATCCCCACAAGGACTCCAGAGCAAGCACGAGCACGATTCAAATCCAAGCCCTCGGCCGATTAGTACCGGTCAGCTGAACGCGTTACCGCGCTTACACTTCCGGCCTATCAACGTGGTGGTCTAGCCACGGGCCTTACCAGGTTGACCCTGTGAGAGTCCTCATCTTTGAACGGGTTTCCCACTTAGATGCTTTCAGCGGTTATCCCTTCCGGAGGTGGCTAATCAGCCATGCCGTTGGCACGACAACTGACACACCAGAGCTCCGTCCATCCCGGTCCTCTCGTACTAGGGATAGCTTTCATCAAGACTCTTCCGGCTGCGGAGGATAGGGACCGAACTGTCTCACGACGTTCTGAACCCAGCTCGCGTACCGCTTTAATGGGCGAACAGCCCAACCCTTGGGACCTGCTTC
>JBEGJV010000069.1:0-7985 GCA_041184385.1 Actinomycetota bacterium | reverse complement strand
GTTCGGCACCGCGCACGACTGTCTGTTCGAGTTCGGTGACCTGAAGGCCGGCGAGTCAGTCCTCGTCCAGGCGGGTGCCGGCGGCGTGGGACTCGCCGCCATCCAGCTGGCGAAGGCCGCCGGCGCGACCGTGTTCGCCACCGCGTCGAGCAACGACAAACTCGAGCAACTGAGGCAGTACGGGCTCGACCACGGCATCAACTACGTGGCCGATGACCTGGCGAAGAAGGTCATGGAACTCACGGGCGGCAAGGGCGTCGACCTGGTGGTCGACTCCGTCGGCGGAGAGACCCTGGTGAAGAGCGTCGCCGCGCTCGCCTACCGCGGACGCATCAGCTGGGTCGGCGACGCGGGTCGCGACCCGAACCCGCCGGACGTCGGCATGATCAAGGGCAAGAACGCGCGACTCACCGGCGTGTTCCTGGGGGCCGAGATGGGCTTCAACCCGAAGCGGACCCACGACATGATCGATGGTCTCCTCGCCCGCGTGGCGAAGAAGGAACTGACCGTCGTCACCGACCGGGTGTTCCACCTGGCGGAGGCGGCCGATGCTCACCGCTACATCGAGAGCCGCAAGGCCTTCGGTCGCGTCCTGATGACGCCCTAGGCCCGCTTCGGCAGGCGCCTGCGCCGGCGGACCGGCGGAATGAACAGCGCGATCGCAATGGCCGTGATGATCAGCACGACGATCACGGTGCGGCTGGCCGGTGTCGGTGGCTCCACCACCTTGATGCCGAGCGTGAACTTCACCTGCTTGCCCGCTGGGTCGAGCCCCAGCAGCACGATGCGGTGAGAACCTGCGTCGACCTTCTTCGGGAGGCTGAACACACCCGATGTCTTGCCGTCGGCGCCGACCACTGCAGTGCCGATCCGGACCGGCTTCGAGAACAGCCATGCGTCGGCGTTCGACTGCGGCTTGAACCCGCTCGCGGCGACCTCCACCTTGGACTCCGCCGTGAGACGGATGTTGCCGTCCACGTCGAGACCGATCGGGGTTCCGTTCTTGTCGAGAGCCTTGATCACCGCCCACAGCTGGCTCCACTGGAACCTGACTGCGTTGTTCTCGCGGGTCACCTCGACCTTCTTCGTCTCACCGTTGCTCACGATCGCGGCTTCGCCCGCCTTCACCATCGGCACGCCCGCGGTCGGCGGAAGGGTCGTCGTGGTGGTCGTGGTCGTCGACGTGGTCGTCGTCGTGGGGACGGTGGTGGACTTGCCCTTCGGAGAGCGCGACACGGCGACGGTTGTCGTCGTCACGGCAGTGGTGGCAGTGGGCACCGTGGCGACCGGAGACCCGGCCAGACCGTCGCCCGTTCCGCCGGTCCCGGGCGTCACGACGGCAACGGGAACAGTGGTGGCAGAACTGGCCAGCACGTTCAGCTCGATGGTGGCGTCAGCAGTCAGCGGATCCGCCTCCTCGCGATCCTGGTCATCGACGGCGAGCGACCACACGTAGTACGTGCGGTTCGTGTTCGGCAGCGTGCACACGACCGACCCTGATGCACCCGGGTTGCTCTGTGATCCGCACGACACCGGCGTCGACAGGTTCGCCGCCGTGGAGTAGTAGACCGTCAGGGACCCGACGCTTCCGTCATCTGATGTCGAGTACGTGAGCGTCACGGTGCGCGAGCCGGTGGTTGCGGGCCCGGTGACCGACGATGACGGGCGGGCGTTCGTGTACGTCACCGTGGCGTCGGCCGACCCCGGCACCAGCTCCACCTGGCCGTCGTCGTCCGTGGCCCTGGAGAACAGGTAGTACGTGTCGGGCGTGACGGGGAGACGACACGTGGTGTTGCCCGACGCGGCGGGGTTGGCGATCGTCGCGCACGACACGGGCGACGACAGGTTCGCCGCCGTGGAGTAGTACACGGTCACCGAGTCGACCGAACCGTCATCCGAAGCGGTGTACCCGACCGTTACGTTGCGGACCGTGACCGACGCCGATGCGGTCACCGCACTGGCGGGCCTGCTGTTCGAGTAGATGACGGTCGCATCGGCACTGCCGGGTGCTGTCTCGGTCTGGTTCCTGTTGTCCGTTGCGCGCGAGAAGAGGTAGTACGTGGCCTGCGTGCTGGGGAGCGTGCACGAGACGGTTCCTGATGCACCGGGGCTGTTCTTCGTCGCACACGAGACAGGCGACGACAGGTTCGCCGCAGCCGAGTACCACACCTGGATCGACGTCACGGTCCCGTTGTCACTTGCTGAATAGGTCACCGTGACGGTGCGGTTCCTGGTCGTTCCGGGAGCCGTGACCGAGGAGACCGGGACCGGGTCGGTGAGAGCGACGGAGTCATCGGCAGATCCCGGTGCCGCCTCGATGTTGCCGGCGGCATCGGTGCCCCGCGAGAAGAAGTAGTACGTGCCGAGCACGTCGGGGATGGTGCAGGTGACCGAACCGGTGAGTGACGACGAGCTGGTCGTGCCGCACAGGACGGCACCCGAGAGGTCGGCCGCGGTCGAGTACCACGCGTCGACGGTGGCGAGAGTGCCCTCTTCGGTCGCCGAGTAGGTGAGCGTCACAGACGTTGACTGCACCTCGGTGGCAACGATGCCGAGACTGGTGGCGGGGGCCAGGTTGTCCAGCGAACGGAAGTTCCACGTGGTGGAGTTCGTGATGCCGGCGTACAGGTTGCCCGCCACGTCGGCAAGCGCGGTGGACGGGATGTTCACGTAGTAGTTGCCGCCCGCACCGAGGTCGGACGACGGGTTGATCGTGATGGTGTTGGTGCCGGTGCCCGTGATCTGCGAGGCGGTGACCGCCATTGTCGCGAAGGCCGATGCGGCCGGGCCGTACACCACGATGTTGCCGGTCTTGCGGTGGACGACCTCGTCGAAGGTGATGACCATGTTCGCGCCGCGGGCGACGTCAACGGAGTCGTCCGCCGGCGACAGGGACGTGCGCGCGGGGCCCGACCTGTCGATCGTGACGGCGGACCACGAGTACTCCGCGGACGGGCCGTCACCGTTTGCACCGGAGAGGGACTCCTGCTTCACGGTGGGGACGAGTGTCCCCTCTCCACAGCCCGTGACCGTGACGACGACGGAGGTTCCGGACGTCACGGACGCGGCGAACGAGCAGTTCTCGGCGGTGCCCGAGTTGCGGAAGTCCGTGGCCGCGATGCCGACGACCGATTCGGAGAAGGCAACGGTGAACACAAGTGACGACGCGTTCGTGACCCGGTCACTGGAGCTCTCCCCCGTGTCCGACGCGGCGCTCAGGCTGACCGAGGTCACCGACGGGACGGTCCGGTCGACCGTGACCGACGGCGAACCCGTCGCCGTGGTGGCCACGTTGCCCGCGATGTCGGCGACACCGAACGACCCGGATGCCGTGATGCTGCTCGCCGCGCTCGTTCCGGTGGCCACGGAGGACTGTGCCGAGAACGAACAGGAGTTGGAGCCGGTTGCCACCGCACCGATGCCCGAGATGTTCGTCAACGCGAAGTCGGATTGTGCAACCGTCGCACAGTTCAGCGACTCCCCCGCCGACAGCGCGAACGAGAGCGAGAGGGACCGCGTGGGGCTGGCCGTCGACGTGGAGATCGTGATGGTCGGGGCAGTGCGGTCGATCGTGACGGTGGGGGCCGAGACAGTCTCGTTCGTCTTGGTGTTGTCCGCTGCTCCCTGCACGGCCCCTGCCGACAGGGTGAGGATCACCGTTCCCGCGCTACAGCCATCGACCGTCACCGTGATCGGCGCGGTGTCACCTGAAGGTGTTGCCGTGCACCCCGTGGCGGTGCCGGAGAACGCGAAATCACCGGAGGTCAGCCCGGTGATGGCCGTGGAGAAGTTGACGTCATACACGAGTGTCATGGACCTGGTAATCAAGTCCGACGACGACATACCTGTGTCCGAGATTGACTGCAATGCAATCGATGCGGCTACCCCGGATGATGACGTCACGGGAACGGACACCGCGCTGCTCGTCCCGCCGTCGCCGTCAGAGATCGTGACAGACAGTGTGCGGGTGCGTGCGGTGGCATCCACCGCGAGCCGCACGGCGCGGAGCACGGACTGTGCGACGGCCGGGGTGACCGCGGTGCTGGAGAAGGTGACCGTGTAGGTGCTCGCCGACCCGCCCGCAGCCGTGCCGATGGTGACCCATGACGAACCGTCATGACGTTGAATGCTCGAGCCAGACGTCCTGATAGCGCCGAGTGCGGCCGAGGTCGCGGAATCAATCGACACCACGTCGCCCGTGGTGGCGCCCGACACGGTCAGCACGCCGCCGTTCATGTCGGCGGAGTCATTGTCCGAAACGGTGAGGTCGGGACCGAACACGGTGGTCGTGGAGGTGCCCACCGCCACCGGTGCCGCCCCGCCGAGGACGGGGACAGAGTTGATGGCGATCACGGGGAACGTGGAGGTGGCGGTGGTGTTGCGCGACGCCGAGTCGGTCACCGACCACGTGATGGTCCGCGACGTGGAGATCGCCGTGGGGTTCACGTTCGATGTCGAGTACTTCACCGCACGCAACGCGTTCTGCCACTGCACCACCGTCGCGGAGCCGGTAAGGGACAACTGGCCCGTCCCCGCGTTCCAGGACCCGGCGATGGTGCCCATCGTGGAACCGTCGTTGGTGAACGAGAGCACGTCGCCCGTGGTGAACCCCGAGGTCACGGTGACGGTGGCGCTCGCGGTGTTGTCGTCGGCCAGGAGCAGGGTCGGCTCCACGGACATGGCCGGGTCGCCCTCGGTGTAGGGGCTCGTGACCGTGGTGCCCGACAGGCGTATCTCTGCCACCTGCACGCAGCACGCACTGCCCACTGTGCGCACGTTCGTGAACGTCAGCTTCAGGTACCGGTAGGCAGCGGTGGCGCTGATGTCGACGTCGGAATAGTCGACGAACCGACCGGACGGCGGGCTCATGCCGGTGACGCTCCTGATGAGCACCATGTCGGCTGACGTCGACGTGTTGGATCCGTACAGGTCGAACGCCGTCGGGTCGCGTTCGATGGCGTCATTGGCCGTGGTGAACCCCGCCTTGGTGATGGTCCAGGCCCGCTTCAGGTCGATCAGCACGCTCGAGTTGGTCTTCGTGAAGTTCAGGTACTTCGTGCCGGTCGAGTTGTCGAACGCGTTGTGGCACCTCTCGGCAGACGGAGACGAGCCGACGTCGATCTGGTACGGGTCACCGCTGCCGGGCGTGGTGCCGCAGATCACCGAGACACTCATGTCGTCCGTGACGTCCGCGACGGTCTTCGTGGACACGGTGAGTGCGGGTGTGTCCTCCACGCCGTTCACCGTGACGACCAGGTCCTGCGTGCCCGAGCCGCTGCCGTCTGTCGCCCGCAGCGTGAACGTGTCGGTGACAGTTGTCGTCGCGCCGTTGATGGCGCGGATGTTCGGTTCGTACAGCCATGCACCGGAGCTCTGCATCCACAGGGTGCCGTACGAACCCACCTTGCCGCTGGTGTAGAAAATGGTCGCGGTGTTCGGAGGATTCGGCAGTGCGTTCGAACCGCCGTCGATGGACACTGCCGACGAACTGCTGGCCGTGCCGCGGACCTCGGTGAACGTGTCCGCCGCGGACGTGTCGGTGTACGTGATCGTCGCGGGACTGATGGTGACGACCGGCGCAGCCGAGGCAACGGACCCGAGGACAGGCAGGGACGCGACAAGAATCGCCGTCACCGTCCCGACCCTGAGAAGGGCCCGGCGCAGCGCGTGCATTCGGGGGTCTGCCACAAGGTGAATCTAACCAATCGGTGGGCCATCGGAAACGCTTCCGGGCCGCCTATTTGGTCAATTCGGCTGGCTCTTGTTCCAGTTGTTCACCAGGGCCGCGTAGTGACCGTTCAGCGCCATGAGTTCGTCGTGAGTTCCGATCTCACCGATGCGGGCGTCTGCGACCACTGCGATGCGGTCGGCGCGCTGCACCGTGGACAACCGGTGGGCGACCACGATGACGCTGCGACCGGTCATCAACCGGTCGAGGGCGGCCTCGATCAGCATCTCGGTGCCCGGGTCCAGGTTCGACGTTGCCTCGTCGAGAACGAGCACCGCGGGGTCAACAAGAGCGGCGCGAGAGAGAGCGACCAGCTGCCGCTCACCCGCCGACAGTCGTGAGCCGCGCTCGCGCACCTGCGTGTCGAGTCCCTCCGGAAGTGCCTCGAAGCGTTCGCGCAGACCGAGAGAATCGAGCGCCGCGAGCAGCTCGGATTCAGTCGCGTCGGGCTTGGCGATCAGCAGGTTGTCGCGCACGCTGCCGTCGAACAGGAAGCCCTCCTGCGGGATCACGACGATTCGCTCGCGCAGGGAAGCGAGTGATGCCTTGCGCAGGTCGGTGCCGGCGAACGTGACCGCACCTCCGGACGGGTCGTAGAGACGCGCCATCAACTTGGCGAGCGTCGACTTGCCCGCGCCGGTGGGACCGACGAGAGCGAGGCGGGTGCCCGCCTGCAGCGTCAGCGACACGTCCGCAAGGGCCGGGCGCTCCACGCCTGCGTACGCGAAAGTCACCGCGTCGACCACCAGGTCACCGGTGGGGGCCAGTTCCACGGGGTGGGCGTCCTCGTCGACATCGGGGACCGTGTCGAGGATCGTGAACAGCTTGTGCAGGGCCGCCGCCGCCGACTGCAGGGTGTTGTACAGCTGCGAGAGTTGCTGCACCGGGTCGAACAGGGTGGCGAGCAACAGGACGAACGCCACGACGGTGCCGACGGAGACATCGCCGCGGTGCACCAGCCACCCGCCGATGCCCACGATGAAGGCGGTCGACGCGATGCCGGAGAACTCGATGAGGCCGAAGTACCAGGTGCTCACCTTCACCGAGTGCATGTGGCTGCGGAAGAGGGCCCGGTTCGACTCCTCGAAGCGGCGGATCTGCTCGTCCTCGCGCGCGTACGCCTGGATGACGCGCACCCCGGTGATGCCCTCCTGGAGGGCCGAGAGGTTCGCCCCCACCTTCTCGCGCACCTCGAGGTAGGCCTTGTTCGCGTCGCGCTGGAACTTCACCGACGCCGCGATGATGAACGGGAACACGATCAGGGTGATGAGGGTCAGTTCCCAGGAGAGCGAGAAGAGAAGGAAGAACGCGAGGAAGAGGAGAAGCCCCGACGAGATGAACTGCATCAGGCCGAACTGCACGAGTTCCGACATGGACTCGACGTCGGCGGTCATGCGCGACACGAGAACGCCGGCCTTCTCGCGGTCGAAGAACGCCATCGACTGCCGCTGGATGTGGGCGAACACCCTGGTGCGCAGGAGACGGAGGAACCCCTCGCCTGCCTGGTTCAGCTGCACGTACTGTGCGCGTGCCGCGACATAGGAGACGGCGACGACCACCAAGTACGCGATGACCGAGCGGTTCAGTGCGGCTGCATCCTTGCCCTTGATGCCGGCGTCGATGCCGTGGCGCACCAGCACGGGACCGGCCAGGGTGCACGCGGTGGTCACGATGACGAGCAGGAACGCCCACAGCGCCGGCCTGCGGAACTCGCCTGCCATGCGGAGACAACGTGCCAGCACGACCCGCGTCTGGCTGCGGTCGAGCTTGTCGGCCTCCTCGATGCCGCCGCCCCTGCGGCCACCACCGCCTCCGGCGAACATCACTCACCGTCCTTCGGTTGGCCCGCCGACCAGGCGGCAAGGACCTCGCGGTACTTGGCGCTGGCGGCGAGGAGATCCTGGTGGGACCCGGCCGCGGCGATGACGCCGCCGTCGAGCAACACCACCGTGTCGGCAAGCTCGATCGTGGCGGGACGGTGCGCGATCACGATCGTTGTGCGCCCGCGCATCACCGTGGCGAGCGCGTCACGGATCTCGTGCTCCTTGGTGGGGTCCACCGCAGACGTTGCGTCATCGAGCACCAGCACGCGCGGGTCGGCGACGATCGCACGCGCGATGGCGATGCGCTGGCGCTGGCCGCCCGACAGCGAGAAGCCGCGCTCACCGAGCGTGGTGTCGTACCCCTCGGGGAGCTGCTGCACGAACTCATGTGCACCCGCGAGCTTCGCAGCACGGATGATGACGTCCTTCTCGAC
>JBEGJV010000068.1:0-8286 GCA_041184385.1 Actinomycetota bacterium | reverse complement strand
CGCAGGCCCCAGATGTCGCAGGCGATGACCATCCCCATCCGCGGGTTGTCGACGGTGTGCAGTTCGGCCGGCGTGCCGGAAGGGAGCGTGATGCGCATGGCACGAAGTATTGCCGACCGAATCCCGCCCGGTGAGACCTCAGGTGAGACCACGGGCGAGAACTCGGGTGAACCGTGCACCGCACCGTGCGGCCATGACACTCACATCACAGCTCGACGAGCCCCACACCGACCCTGCACTCTGCCCCCACCGGGCCCACACCAGGGAGATCCCCGCACGGCCGCCTACCCCTTGGTGCGCACCAACGCCCTCGACGGTCCCGGCCGTCAGTTGATCAACGAATGGGACGCACTGTCCCGCAAGCGCGCGACCATCAGCACGATCAATTCCTGGGGGTTGTTCGGCCATGTGATCAACGAACTGGACGACGTTCTCGTGGCGCTCGGTTTCGGTGGTGCCGTGGACGACAGCGACAGCGACCACCTGCTGTGGCACATGGTCGTTCTCGCCGAGAATGACCTGCTCGCTGCGCGCATCGTGCTGCACCGCGTGATGCCCGCGCTGCTCGCCGTCGCCAAGCGACGCGGGGCGATCACGCCCGGCGGCATCGACAGCGCGCTCGGGGACATCATCCCCGCGGCATGGGTGGTGATCCGCACGTTCCCGCACCAACGACGCCTCGCGAAGATCGCGGCGAACATCGTGCTCGACAGCGAGTACCACGCGTTCGTGCGCGAGGCGCGCCTGCGGCGCGTCACAGAGATCTCGGTGGCGCCCGAGATGTTCGGGGCGACGCGCCAGGTGTCCCAGCGACTGGTGACGGATGCAGAACTGAACGCCGTGCTGACGGAGGCGGAGTCGCGCGGCGTGCCGGCGGAGATGATCAACCTGTTGCGCAGGTTCGGGCTGGGCAACAACAGCGACGCGATCGCGGCCGAGACCGGATGGTCGCCGCGCACGATCCGCAACCACCGACGTGCGGCGCTCGATGCGGTGCGCGAGGCACTGCGCGACCTGGACTGATCGTTGCTGACTAGTGGGTCAGCTTCACCCGGCGGAGGCGCAGGCTGTTCGTCACCACGAACACCGAAGACGACGCCATCGCGAGCCCGGCCCACATCGGGTTCATCATCCCGGCAGCCGCCAACGGGATCGCGGCCACGTTGTACGCGAACGCCCAGAACACGTTCGCCTTGATGGTGCGCAGTGTCGCGCGGGAGAGACGGATCGCATCGACCACAAGGCGCAGGTCGCCGCTCACGATGGTGAGGTCGCTCGCCTGCATCGCCACGTCAGTGCCGCCACCCATGGCGATTCCGACATCGGCCTGTGCGAGGGCGGCTGCGTCGTTCACGCCGTCGCCCACCATCGCCACGGCGTACCCGCGCTGCTGCAGGTCGGTCACCACGGCCACCTTCTCCTCGGGCATGACTCCCGCGTAGAGATGGTGTTCGTCGGTGTCGATGCCCACCTGCACGGCGATCGCACGGGCGGTCTCGGCGTTGTCGCCGGTCAGCAGGACGGGGGCGAGCCCCATGACTTTCAGGTCGGCGATGGCGGCGGCGCTCGTGGGCTTCGGCTGGTCGGCCACGGCGAACATCGCACGGGCCTGGCCGTCCCACGCCGCGATCACGGCGGTGTGGCCGTGCTGACGGGCGGCAGCGAGTGCCTGCTTCAGCACGCCGGGGATGATCACCAGGCGCTGGCGGAACACTTCCTCGCGACCGACAGTCACGATGGTGCCACCGAGGCGACCAGTCGCGCCTACGCCCGGGAGCGAGGCGAACTCGTCGAGCGCGGGCAGCGTCCCGGTTTCGTTCTCCGCTGCAGCGGCGATCGCGCGCGCGATCGGGTGCTCGCTCGCCTTCTCCACCGCACCGACGAGACGGAGCGCGTCCTCCCGCGCGATGCCGTCCACGCACACGACATCGACCAGTGTCATCTGGCCGGTCGTGACGGTGCCCGTCTTGTCCAGCACGACAGTGTCGATGCGCCGTGTGCTCTGGAGAACATCGACGCCCTTGATGACGATTCCCATCTGCGCTGCTCGACCGCTGCCCACCATCAACGCGGTCGGCGTGGCAAGACCCAGTGCGCACGGGCAGGCAATGATCAAAACGGCGACGGCGGCGCTGAACGCGGCGTCGGTCTGGCGGCCGATCATCAAGCCGATGAAGAGCGTGCCTATGGCGATTGCGAACACCACGGGCACGAAGACTGAGCTCACCCTGTCGGCCACGCGCTGCACCGGAGCCTTGGTGGCCTGTGCGTCGCGCACCAGTTTCGCCATGCGGGCGAACGTGGTCTCCGACCCCACGCGCGTCGCGCGAACGAGAAGTCGGCCGTTCAGGTTCACCGTGGCCGAGGTGACGGAATCACCCTTGGTCACGTCGACCGGCACGGACTCGCCGGTGATCATGCTCATGTCGACGGACGACGAGCCGTCCTCCACCACACCGTCGACGGCGATCTTCTCGCCGGGTCGCACCACCACGATGTCGTCGAGACGCACCACCGATGCGGGAATGGACGTCTCCACGCCGTCACGCACGACCGTCGCGAACTTTGCACCGAGCGCCAGCAACGAACGGAGCGCATCACCCGCGGTGTGCTTCGCTCGTGTCTCCAGATAACGGCCGGTCAGGATGAACGCGGTCACCGTCGCGCCCACCTCGAAGTAGACGTGCGTGTTGCCGCCGTGCGTCATGGACATGCCGTCCATGACCATGGTGGTGCCGATCGCCTCACCCCAGATGAGCGCGTAGATGCTCCATGCCATCGCGGCGATCACACCGACCGAGATCAACGTGTCCATGCTGGCCGTGCGGTGGCGCGCGTTCAGTGCGGCGACTCGGTGGAACGGCCACGCTCCCCACGTGGCGACGGGCAGGCTGAGCGCGAACGCCCACCACTGCCAGCCGTGGAACTCGAGTGCCGGGACCATCGACAGCAGCACCACGGGAACGGAGAGAACTGCCGACACCGTGAGACGAATCCGGAGCGCACGCAGGCGCTGGTCGAGGTCGTCGTCCACCGGCTGGTCGTCCATCACCCGTGCGCCGTACCCGGCGGAGGTGACCGCCTTGATCAATGTCTCCTCGGAGACTCCCGAGCCGGTGAAGGCGACCATTGCGGATTCTGTCGCGTAGTTGACGGCTGCCTCCACACCATCGATGGAGTTCAGCGTCTTCTCGATGCGGGCGGCACAGGCGGCGCACGTCATGCCCGTGAGCGCCAGCTCCACCTCTTCTATGTCATGCGGTCCTGCGGCACCGGCCTGGGGGGCGATCGCGCTCATGACTACTACCTACCACCGAAGTCAGGCTCGCGCTTCTCCAGGAAGGCTGAAATGCCCTCCTGCGCCGCGTCACCCGTCACGGCATCGGCCATCACCGCGGACGCGAACGTGTAGGCATCGGCTTCGGCCATGTTGATCTGCTCGTAGAACGTCCGCTTGCCGAGCGCCTTCGACCACGCCGAACCGCGAGTGGCACGGCGCAGGAGATCTGCAACCGCGGCATCGAGGTCGGCATCCTCCACGACCGAGTTCACGAAGCCCCACTGCAGAGCGGTCTCCGCGCCGATCGCATCGCCGGTCATCGCCATCTCGAGAGCCTGCTTGCGCGACAGGTTGCGCGCGACTGCGACCAGCGGCGTGTGGCAGAACAGGCCGCCCTTGCCGCCGGGGATTGCGAACGACGCCGACCGGGCCGCGACGGCGAGGTCGCACGACGCGACCAGTTGGCAACCGGCTGCGGTTGCGAGCGCGTGCACGCGGGCAACGATGGGCTGCGGCACGGTGTGCATCATCTGCATCAGCGAACTGCACACGGTGAACAACTCGTGGGCGTCGCCGAACGACGCCCCCTTCATCTCACCGAAGTTGTGGCCGGCCGAGAACACAGGACCCTCGGCGGCGAGCACGATGCCCGTTGCGTTGCTCTCACCCACTGTGCGGAACGCGTCAGTCAGCGCATGGAGGACGTCGAGCGACAGTGCGTTGCGCTTCGCCGGGTTGCAGAGCGTGATCGTGACGGTGTCCCCGTCACGAGTTGTCCTGACTTTTTCGTCCATGGCGGGCCTCCCCGTGGTCACCCACAGGGTACGCCCGGTTGCGTCACTGCACCTTGACGTAGAAGTCCTGGTACGCCTTGATGCCGCCGTTGCCGGGCGACGAGGCGATCAGCGTGACCATCTGCGCCGAGTTGCCGATGGCCGGTGCGGCACCGCCCTCACACTTGGAGAGGTCCACGGTGAACGACAGCGTGCTGGCGGCGTTCGGCACGGAGTCCTTGGCCGAGTCGACGAGCGGCGTGTGGGCAAAGTCACCGGCCGCCGGCGAGCTGGTCAGCGTGGAGGACACCGGCGTCATGGCACCGGAGTCACAGACCCTGTTCACTCCAACGTAGAAGCCGTAGCGGAGACCACCCATGTCGACGAAGCGGCTCTCGCCCGCCGAGATGACACCGCTGCGCTGCGGGCGCCAGAACGTGAGGGTGATCACCTTGTTGTTCGAGGGAACGACGATCGGGTTGCTCTGCGTGCCGTTGGCCGCCCCCGCACCGTTTACTGCCTTCAACGAATAGTCGATGTTCTTCACCTGGCCACCCGCGGTGACTTCCTTCAGCGCCGGGACACTCGCGAAGTACGGCGACAATGAACCTGCCACCGACTTCGTGATGAGGCCGCCGGTCGTGTAGTTCATCGTGAAGAGGCTCCCCGGCTTCACGTCCGCGCTGGGCAGCTGCGGGATGATCTGCCGGTTGAAGTTCGTGCTGGGCCCCGAGCACATCCCGCCGAGCATCCGCGACCCGCTGATGTCACAGTTCGGGCCGTTGCCCTTCGGGACGGCAAGTGCGAAACCGTCGGACTTCTTGTCGGCCCACTTCTCTGCCGGGCCGGCCCACTTCTCTGCCGGGCCGTTGGTGCCGGTGCCGAAGAGTGTCGCGGGCGATGTCGAAGCACACCACAGCACCTCGGCTGCACACGAGATGTGGACGCCGTCGGGAGCCGTCTCCGTGCCGGTGTTCAGGTTGAGACCGATCCAGAAGTTGTTGTTCGACTTGAATACGGCATCGATTGCTGTCTGCATCTTCGTCTCATCCATGCCGGCGTGGAAGTTGATCGTCTTCGAGATGTCGAGGAACAACAACGAACCGGTGGTGATGGCCTTCGACGGGTTGGCATCGTCGACAAGGTCGATCTTCGAGTCGTTGTCGTCGTCGAGGTCGAGCGTGTTCGGCAGGCCGTCCTTGTCGGTGTCCTCGCCCTTCGGTGCGTCGCCGTCACCCGACTTCCACACACCGAAGATCTTCACCCCGGCACCCGAAGTGCTGCTGGGCAGTCCCATGCGACCGGAACCCGCCGGGGCACCCTTAGTCGACACCGGGATCTTCGCGGTCGTTGCGATTGCGGTGGTCTTCTTCGCGGCAGCGATCGAGTAACCGGTCTTCATCGCGATCTTGCCGATGTCGCCGGACACACCGGACAGCTGTGTGTTGCCCGTCTTCTTCTTCGTGTCGGCCTTCAGCACGATCGGCCCGCCGTAGACGCCCGATGACGTGACGAGGTGGAGTGTCGCTCCCTTCGCATCGGTCTTCGACACCTTGAGCGAGAACTTGCCGCCCTTGACGGCGGTCGAGTTGCCCGACTTCGCCACCATCAGGACGGTGTATCCCTGTGGAGCCTGTCCGGTGACGGTGACGGTGCCCGCGGCCTCGGCGCGCAGGACATTGAACGGTGCGAGGGCCGCGACCACGGCGGACGCAACAGCGATTCTCAGGAACTTCTTCATGGGCCCTCCCTGAACGGAATTCGGGGAGGAAATTAGCAAGTCTCGACTTGGTCCGCGAGCGCCCTCAAATAGTCCTCACTAGTGCGCCCTCTGGGGCTCGAACCCAGGACCCACGGATTAAAAGTCCGCTGCTCTACCAACTGAGCTAAAGGCGCGCCGGCGGAGCCGAACCCGGAGCGAAACTCGCCCGGGGTACAGAGCCGACCTCTATCTCAGGCTAGTTCGGGGGAAGTGAAACCAACCATCGACGCTGCTGATCCAACCAATGGGAGTCGAGTCAACTCCCGAGATGCGAAAGGACCCGTCCGGGCTGGGCGTGCGTTGACCGCGATTCATCAGCGACCCGGACTCCATTTGTCCAGACCCCGACAATTCCGCGCGGCGCCACAGTGGGGTTCTCGTACGTTCCGGTGTCGATGATCTCGCGGTGGTCAAACAACACCAAGTCGGCAAACGCGCCGGGTGCGATGACTCCCCTGTTGTCCAACGAGAAGTGCTGAGCAGACATGCCGGTCATCTTGTGCACGGCTGTCTCCAGGGAGATCACGCCGAGGTTGCGCGAATACTCACCCAGAATTCGGGGGAACGTGTGATGCAAGCGAGGATGAGGCCGGGACCCGGCCGGGATTCCGTCACTGCCGATCATCACGAAGTCCTCCTTCAGGATCAGCGCGATGTTCTCTTCGGTCTGGTTGGCGACCACGACCATGCATCCGCGACCCTCGCTCTCGACGATTCTTCGGGCTGCGTCCGCAGCATCGAGCCCGAGATCGACCGCCACCGATTCAAGTGTCCTGCCTTCCCAACCGGGATTCCGCGGGGCCGAAGCAATCATGACTGCAGCGGCAGAGACGAGGCCGAAGTTTGTCGATGCGCGGAAGGCGTCGGCAGACACCAACTGATCGAGGGCGGTGCTCCCCCGGGAATAGGGATACTGGTCCGCCATCACATCAAGGCCCGCATCTCTGGCTGCGCGAATCTCCTTCACGGCTTCCCACGCGAGTGGCGCATTCTCCGCGCCGATCGCCTTGAGGTGCGACACCTGCACCTTCACCCCGGTTTCGCGACCGATGCTGATTGTCTCCCGCACGCTCTCGACAAGGCCGTCGTGTTCGTTGCGCATGTGCGACGTGTAGATGCCGTTGCGTGCAGCGACGATCCGCGCCAGCTCCTCGATCTCTTCCGCGGGGCTGTAGCGCCCTGGTTCATACACCAGACCCGTCGACATACCGATTGCACCGGCGTCGAACGCCCTGCTGACTTCGTCGCGCATTGCCGAGAGCTCTGCTGCTGTTGCGTGACGATCCGTCGACCTGCCCACCACGGCCTCACGAACTGTCCCGTGACCGATCAGGGGCGCGACATTGACCGCAGACGGAGATTTCTTTCGGGCCTCCATCCATTCGGGAAATCCCGGGACACTGGTGCCGCAGTTCCCCGTCACGACCGTCGTGACGCCTTGCAGCGTCTTGAATGCCATGTCCGGCGAGTTCTCCAGAGCGAAGTCATCGTGGGTGTGGACGTCAATGAACCCCGGGGCCAGGACCAACCCGGCGGCATCGATCTCCATCCGGAACTTTCCGGTGATGGCTCCGACCTCTGCGATGCGGCTGCCTTCAATGGCCACGTCTGCGACGAAGCTCTTTGCACCGGTGCCGTCGACCACGGTCGCATCACGGAAAAGAAAGTCGTATGGCACCCGCGCAGTTTTCCACACCGCCGGACCTCACGGACCGTCGTCAGTAGACGGATGGAAGCGAGTTGCCCGGGATGTCGACGCGCACCGAGAAGATTCGGCCGGACGGGTTGTCCGTGATGATCGAACGGTCATGGCTGTCGGACGCGGTGATCAGGAGTGTTCTCCCGTCGGCGCCACCGAGCATGCACGCGGTCGCCCTCGTGGGTCCCATGTCGACTTCGTCCGTGATGGCACCACCTTCGACGACTCGCACGACACGGTGGTGTGTGGCCACCCACAGGCCGCCCTCTGCGTCGAGCGACACGCCGTCGGGCATCTCGCCGGGCATGGCAGCCCACACGCGCCCGTCGGTCAACGTGCCGTCAGCCTGCATGGTGAACGCATAGATGCACTGCGCGAGCGAGTCCGCCACGAGCAACGTGTTGCTGCCGGGTGCGAGTGCCATGCCGTTCGGGAACGAGGTCACGCGGGTGGCCTCCTTGAACGTGCCGTCGGGCATGACTGCCATCACGGGACTCGGTTCTGGCGTCGCGCTCTCGCCGGCGAGGAAGTTGTAACAGAGAGTGTCGACGTACGTGATGCCGTTCGGTGCCACCAGCAGGTCATTGATCCCGAAACGCGCGACCGCGGAGAGATCGGCGATGTCAGTCGCAGTTGCGGTGTCGGGCGTAGGCCCCATGGCCACGTGCATCAACACACGACGTCGCGCCGATGTCACCGTCCATTGGTCGCCCGGCCCGAACGCGTACCCCGAGATCCAGTCGGAGTGCTGGAAGTGGAGTTGTGCACGTTC
>JBEGJV010000067.1:0-8019 GCA_041184385.1 Actinomycetota bacterium | reverse complement strand
TGCGCGTGCGCGGGTACCGGCAGAGCGACCTCGACGCCATGTGCGCGGCCGGCGAGGTCGTGTGGGTCGGCGCGGGGGCACTCGGGTCGAGCGACGGTCGCATCCGCCTGTTCTTCGCGGACCAACTGGCATTGCTCGCACCCGCGATCGAGGCGCAGGAACAACCACAGGGCGATGTGCATGTTGCACTGCGCGCGGCGTTGCAGGAACGCGGCGCCCTGTTCTTCTCGCAACTGCGCGCGGCCGCGCCGCAGGCCACCGACGCCGAGGTGCTCGCCGCGCTGTGGGACCTCGTGTGGGCGGGCGAGGTCACGAACGACACGCTCGCGCCGTTGCGCGCGATGCTCTCGGGCGGCGGCAAGTCGGGTGGAACACGCGCACCGTCGCGCGGTGCCTCGCGTGTCTCGCGTCCGCGTCCCGGACGGCTCACGCGGATCGGCCCGCCCACGGGTGCCGGCCGTTGGAGCCTCGTCGCACCGTTGTTGCTCCCCGCTCCGTTGCCCACCGAGGCATCGCATGCCCTGGCCCTGCAGATGCTGGAGCGGCACGGCGTTGTCACGCGCGAGGCAGTCCTTGCCGAGGGTCCGGTCGGTGGTTTCGCATCTGTCTACGGCGTTCTGAAGACCATGGAGGAACGCGGCCAGGTGCGTCGCGGCTACTTCATCAGCGGTCTCGGCGCCGCGCAGTTCGCACTGCCCGGCGCAGTCGACAGGTTGCGCGACGCGCGCGAGGGAATCGACGCGGCGTTGCATCCCGAGTCCGTTCCCGCACCGATCGTCATGGCAGCCACCGACCCGTCGCAGCCCTACGGTGCCACCATCAACTGGCCACTCACGCAGGGACGACCGACGCGCAGCGCCGGTGCGGTCGTGGTGATCGCGGACGGCGAGGCGCTCGCGTGGTTCGACCCGCGCTCGCATCACCTCGTCACCTTCCCCCACACGCGCGAACGGCACGAGTGGGTTGATGCGCTGGTCACACTGGTGAAGGACGGACGACGACGAAGCATCGAGGTGCGCAAGATCGACGGTGACGCCCCGTCCGTCGACGACCCGGTCGTTGCGATGCTGCAGCGTGCGGGTTTCGCCGAGGGTTACCGCGGCTGGACCCTCCGCGACTGAGCATCGGGCCCGGGTGGAGGTTCACCCGCACCGTTCGCTTCTCAGTCGCCGATGGACCGCAGCCCCGCCCATGCGAGGCCACCGATGGCGTTGCCCATGGCGACAGGGTCGAAGTTCACGTGCTCCGCGATCAGGTGGCGGCTGACTGCCTCCGCCATCCCCACCAGCCCGAGAGCGAACGTGCGCTGGTCGTCGGCCGACACCTGGGCCGTGATGAGCGGTGCGATCGCGGCGGCGGCCTCGCCCTCGAACTGCTTCACGATGTCGGCGAATTCCTCGTCGACACGGCCGCTGCTCTCGAAGATGAGCGAGAACGCGTCCCTGTTGTTCGACACCCATGTGAAGTAGGCGACCATGCCGCGCATCGTCTTTGCCCGGCCGTCGTCACCTGCCGATGCCGCCTCGGAGGTGACGTACGAGACGAGGCTGCGGCCGACATGGTCCAGCAGTTCGATGTAGAGGGCGCGCTTGCTGTCGAAGTACTGGTACAGCACCGGCTTCGTGACGCCGAGCTGGTCCGCGATGTCGTTCATCGACGTGCTGTGGTACCCCGATTTCGCGAATGCCGTCAGTGCGACGTTCAGGATCTGCTCCCTGCGGTCCGTCGCAGCGGAGGACATCTCAGATGCCGTTCTCTCTGTCCTCGCGTTCCGCCGCCTTCACGGCGTACCCGAGAACGATGGAGGGGGCGAGCAGCACGCTTCCGATGATCAGGCTGGCGGTGACCACGGTGACGATGGCCCCCTTGAACCCGAAGGCGAACGCCATGACGAACGCCGACATCGCGAGCGCCATGAACAGGTAGCCCACTCGGTTCGCGAGAAGGGTCCACTTGGCCACCTGCGCGCGGCGTGCGCGGACGGGGTCGTTCTCCGGCGAAGTCATCGACCGAAGGCTATTGCCCGTCAGAGGTTGGCGGGCAGGAGACCGGAAAGGTTCCCGAACATCACGTACAGGGTGACGGTGAAGAGGAATGCGAGCGAAAGGATGGCCGCGTACGTGCCCGCGCGGTTCCACACCGCCAGAGCGGGGGAGCCGGCCGATCCGCTCTCCCGCCGGTGACGGCGGAAGAGTCGCGAGCCCACCATCCAGATGGCGCCGAGTGCTGCGGACCATGCGAGCGTCGGCCACACGCGTGACGTGTCGTGGAACCAGCCGGGAGTGACGGTCTCGGGCTCGGACGTGTCGGGCGTCGACACGGTGAGCACCGCTGGGGTGGTGATTGCCGACTGTTGAGACGTGAGTTCCGCGTGCACGATGAGACGGTTGGAGGATGTCCACTTCGGGTGGCAGGTGATCAGTGTCGCCACCGCCCGTGTCGGGTCCACGGTGCGAAGGACCGAGACATCGGTGGGCGGCACCACCTCGCTCCCGGTGACGGTGTAGTTGAAGGTGCCCTCCTGCGACGTGACGGTGATGATGTCGCCCTTCCGCAGCTTGTCGATGTCACCGAACGGGGCACCGTACGAGGTGCGGTGCCCTGCCACCGCGAAGTTGCCGACGTGACCCGGCATTGCCGACTGCGGGAAGACGCCGGGTCCCTTCTCCAGGTACTTCAGTTTCGACCCCGCGACGATCCACGTGTCCACCCCCAGCGAGGGCATCGAGATGCGGCCGACGACGTCACCCTCGCGCAGGACGGCACGGTCGTACTGCGCTGCCTGGCTGGGAACGGTGCTCGACGTGACCCGGGAGAACTCGGCCGCCAGTTTCTTCTGGCTCTGTGCCTGCTCGATGCCGGTTCCCCACAGTTGGTAGGCGACGAACGCGAGCATCAGCAGGCCGACGGTGATGAACGTGCGGCCGACGATGTCGAGGGTGCGGTTGAGCACGGTCGACTTCGTGCGCGACGGGGGCGTGTTCTTCTCGTCTTCGTCGCCCATGCCGCATCGAACCTACTGCCGGCATTGGTGCGGGCGCGGTCACCTCAGTAGCGTTCGCGGTGCATGGACAACGTGGTGGAACTGAACGGCGTGGTCGCCGTGCTCGGAGGGTTCCCCGCACTTGCCGGTGCCGACCTGTCGGTGGGGCGCGGGGAAGTGCTCCTGCTGCAGGGCCCGAACGGGGCCGGCAAGACCAGCCTCCTGCGGGTGTGCGCGGGTCTGCTGCCGATCGAGCGTGGGTCGGGCCGGGTCCTCGGTATGGACATCACTTCCGAGAGGGAGCGGGTGCGCTCACGGGTCGGGCTCCTCGGGCACACGAACGGTCTGTACCTCGATCTCACCGTCGCCCAGAACGTCCGCTTCTGGGCATCCACTGTCGGGGCGACCGACGCAGAGGTCGCCGGTGCCATGTCACGGATGCGGCTCGACGGTCGTCTCGCGGGTGTGAAGGCGGAGAAACTGTCGGCGGGACAACGCCGTCGCACAGCTCTCGCCTCCCTGATCGTGCGCCGGGCCGAACTGTGGTTGCTCGACGAGCCGCATGCGGGCCTGGACACGGCAGGACGCGACGAGATCGATGCGGTGCTGCGCGACGCCGTTGCCTCGGGTGCAACGGTCATCGTGTCGTCGCACGAGCACGAACGCGCGCGGGCACTCGCCACGCGGATCGTCACGGTCGACGGGGGCACGGTGATCGCGCAGTGAGCCGCGCGGTGATCGCCCGCGCCGTCGCGCGAAAGGACCTTGCCGTCGAGCTCGGCAGTCGCGTCGTGATCAACCAGGTCGCGCCGTTCGCACTCGTCGTCATGGTGATGTTCGCGTTCGCGCTCGACAACGACGGGATCCTGCAGCGCGTCGCACCGGGACTCGTGTGGCTGGCGACGCTCTTCAGCATGCTGGTCGTGGTGCAGCGCAGCTTCGCGGTGGAGGCCGCCGACGGTGCACTGGATTCGCTGCGCGTTGCAGGTGTCGACCCGGCCGCGATCTTCCTCGGGAAGTCGGCCGCATTGATGGTGCAATTGTTCGCGCTCGAGGTACTGCTCGTTGCCACTGCTTTCGTGCTCTACGGCGTCGAACCATCGGCGGCAGGGTGGGGCGAGGCGTTCGTCACCATGGTGGCCGCCACCGTGGGGCTGGGCTTCGTGGGTACCCTGTACGGCGGTCTCGCTGCCGGCGCGAGGGGCCGCGAGACGTTGCTCCCGTTGCTCCTTCTTCCGGTGGTGGCACCCGTTCTCATCGGCGCGACCCGCGCCACCGAGGCGGCCTTCGGCAGTGGCGGCGCCACCGTCTCCGAGGGGTGGCCGTGGATCGGTCTCCTCGCGGTGTTCGCGGTGCTGTTCGGTGCGGCCGGGTCGGTTGCGTTCGGTCCGCTGGTCGACGAGTGACGGGGTCCGGCACCGCCGGAGCCTGTCACCACAGCCGAATGGGACGAACTGACCCCCACCCACAAGACTGAGACAGTGACGATGACCGAACACTCCACCGGCACGCCCGCCACACGGCGCCTTGGTTTCGTCGTCATCGTGCTGATGTCGTGGCTGGCCCTGAGTGGTCTCTGGTGGTCGTCGGAGGACGTCGTGCAGGGCAGCACCGTGCGCATCATGTACGTGCACGTGCCCGCCATCTGGGTCGCGTACATGGCCTTCGGACTGACCGCCGTCTGTTCGGCCACGTACCTGTCCGGAAGGACCCGTTCGATCGCGTGGGACCGCTTCGCGGGCGCCAGCGCCGAGATCGGGGTCATGTTCGTTGCTGTCTCTCTCGTGACCGGCAGCCTGTGGGGCCGTCTCACCTGGGGCACGTACTGGGTCTGGGATGCGCGCCTCACGAGCACCGCATTCCTCTTCATCACCTATGTCGGTTACCTCGCCGTGCGCAGGCTCGGTGGCACCCTGCGCCAGCGCGCGCGCCGGTCGTCCGTGCTGGCGCTTCTCGCCGTCCTCGAGATCCCGCTGGTGCACTTCAGCGTCACCTTGTGGCGCTCGCTCCACCAGGACGCAACAATCGCCGACCCGAACGCCAAGGTGCAGATGGACGGTCTCATGCTGTTCACCCTGTTCCTCGGGCTCTTCGCCTTCACGGCGCTTTTCGTGTGGATGGTGCTGCACCGCCAGCGTGTCATCCACCTGGAGGACACCGTTGCCGACCGCGGGCTGGACGCCGCCATCGCGGACCGCCGCGACGAGGTGGCGAAGTGAAGCACGCAACTTTCATCATCGGCAGCTGGGTGCTGACGTTCGCCTCTGTCGCCGGGTACTCGGTGTGGGTCGTTCGCCGCGGACGCCAGCTTGCGAAGAGCGCCACCAAGGAAGAGATGCCGTGGACCTGACGCCACGGACACCGGCCGACGGTCCGCAGCGTGGTTCCGCCGCCGGGAAGAAGCGCAAGTGGGCACCGGTCGTGATCGTCGTCCTCGCGCTCGTGTTCGGCGGTGTCGTCGTCACGAAGTTCCTCACCAGTGCCATCGACTACTACTGCAACGTCGACGAGGTGGGCGTGCGCAGCGGGTGCGACGGCGACCGCCGCATCCGCATCCAGGGCATCGTGAAGAAGGACTCGCTCTCGAAGGACAACGGGTCCACCGTTTTCGTCATGGAGTGGAACAAGAAGGACGTGAAGGTCAGCTACCTGGGTGACCCGGGCGGGATCTTCCAGGAGTGCATCCCGGTCGTCGCGCACGGGCGAATGAGCGGCGACGTCTTCGACAGCGACCGCATCGAGGTCAAGCACTCGAACCAGTACGTCGAGAAGAACAAGGCGCGCTTCGACGAAGCGGACAAAGAGGCGGCTGCGTGCTCGGTGTCGCAGGACTAGCCGGCCCGCTGGGCCGCGCCGCCCTCACGGTCGGCCTTGTCGGGGCGGTCTTCGGGCTGATCGCCGCGGTCATGGGCACGCGCCAGAACGACCCGAAGGTGCTGCGCCTGATGCCGCGGTTCGCGTGGCTGAGCGGTGTCGCCTCCGTCGGTGCGTTCGCCTGCATGGAGTGGGCAATGATCACCCGCGACTTCTCGCTCGCGTACGTGCAGAAGGTCGGGTCGTGGAGCACGCCCGCGTTGTTCAACTTCACCGCGGTGTGGAGCGCGCTCGAGGGGTCGATCCTGCTGTGGTTGATGGTCCTCACGTTGTTGACCATCGGCATCGTGGTGAAATACCGAACGAAACTCACTGACCCGATGGTGGGCTGGGCACTCGCCACCATGTTCTTCGTCGGCATCTTCTTCTTCGTGCTCACCCTCGGCCCGGCCAACCCGTTCGCGCTCGGCCCGAAGGGTGTCCTTGACGGTCCCGGCCCGAACCCCCTGCTGCAGAACCACATCCTCGTTCTCTTCCACCCGCCGATCCTGTACCTCGGCTACGTCGGTTTCACCGTGCCGTTCGCGTTCGCCATCGGTGCCCTCGTCACCGGTCGCGTGGGGGAGGGCTGGCTGGTGGAGACACGCCGGTGGGCCCTCTTCTCTTGGGGTTTCCTCACTTTCGGCATCGTTCTCGGCAGCTGGTGGAGCTATGAGGTGCTCGGCTGGGGCGGCGTGTGGGCGTGGGACCCGGTGGAGAACGCGTCGTTCATCCCGTGGCTCACCGGCACCGCCTACATCCACTCCGTTCTCGTGCAGGAACGCCGCGGCATGCTGCGCGTGTGGAACCTCTCTCTTCTCGTCTCCACGTTCTCGCTGACGATCCTCGGCACGTTCCTCACCAGGTCGGGCGTTCTGAACAGCGTGCATGCGTTCAGCGACAGCCACATCGGGCCCTACTTGCTCACGTTCTTCGCCGTCATCCTCGTTGTGTCGGTGGTGTTGATCGGCTGGCGCGGGGACCTGCTGCGGTCACCCGGCACCATTGACTCGCCGCTGTCGCGCGAGGGTGCGTTCCTCGCCAACAACGTGCTGTTCAGTGTGTTCGCGTTCATCGTGCTGCTCGGCACGGTGTTCCCCCTCATAGTCGAGGCCATCCAGGACCGTCAGCTGGTGGTGGGCGAACCCTTCTTCGACCGGCTCGGAGTCCCCGTCGGGCTCACGATGCTGTTCCTCATGTGCATCGCACCCGTCCTGCCGTGGCGCAAGGCGAGCGGCGAGTTGCTGTCGCAACGGCTGTTCTGGCCCGCGTGGGCCGGCACGCTCGCACTGTTCGCCAGTGTGGTGGTCGGTGCCACCGGCATCGAACCGCTGCTCACGTTCTTCCTGGGTGGTTTCGCCGCCGGCGCCGCGCTGCGCCAGTTGGTTCTCGCGACGCGTCGCCAGGGCCTGCGCGGTCTCGTCGGGCGTGCGAACGGCGGGATGGTCGTGCACATCGGCGTCATCATCATCGCCGTCGCTCTCGCCGCATCCAACAGCTTCACGCGCAGCCAGGAACTCACGCTGAAGACGAACCAACCGGCCAAGTGGGGCGGTCACACGTTCGAGCTCATCGGGTTCGAGAAGACCGAGACCGACCGCCTGACCCGTATCGCCGCCCGCATCTCCGTCGACGGCACCGAGCGAGCGCCGGCGGTCACGAAGTACCTGAAGATGGGAAACAACATCGGCACGCCGTCCGTGCGCTCCTCCGTGGTGAACGACATCTACATCACGATCGAACCACCGGTGAAGATGGACTCCGGTGTGGCGAAGATCAAGATCTTCATCAAGCCGATGGTCATGTGGATCTGGATCGGCGGGATCCTGATGGTGGCGGGCACCGTGCTCGCGATGTTCCCCGGCACGCGCCGCCGTCGTCCGACCGACGCGGTGTCAGCACCGGTTCCCGGCGGCTCGGTCACTTCTCCCGACGGGACGGTGAACGCGTGAGCAACAAGCGCGTCGCCCCGTGGATCGCCGGTTCGGTCGGGGTCGTTCTCATCGGTCTGCTCGTGCTGCTCGCCGTCGCGAAGCCCAGCACCGACTCGGCGTCGTCCCCCTTGCTCGGCAAAGCTGCGCCTGCCGTGCGGTCGACGACCACCGACGGCACCTGCTCGAGCGATTCGATGTCGTCGTAGGCGACCACCTCGTCGTACAGGCCGGTGTTGCGGACGAACTCGA
>JBEGJV010000066.1:0-10484 GCA_041184385.1 Actinomycetota bacterium | reverse complement strand
CCACGTTGCGACGAAGGGCGGTGCAGACCTTCTCGGCATCAACGCAGGCGTCATCGCACCGGGAAACGTCTTCGATGCGTTCGTCGTCGACTGTGATGCGCGAACTTCCGGCCTTGACTACTGGGAGGGCATCGACAACGACGAGCGTCTCTTCGAGAAGATCGTGCGCCTCGCCGGCCCCGCGGACATCACCACCGTGTGGGTGTCCGGTCGCCGGGTCGTCGGTTAGTCCCGGCGGGTCACGCGCGGGGCGGGACGTTCGACCGGTGGGGCGTCCTGTGCCGGCCAGCCGAGGTACACGATGCCGATGACGTGATCGGATTCGTCGAACCCGGCGAAAGATGTGATCGCCGTGTTGGCACCCTTCGCCGGTGATCCCCAGAGAGCAGCGAGACCGTGCGCGTGCGCCACGAGGAGCGCGTTCTGGAGGCCCGCGGCGACGGCATACAGGTTCTCCTCGGTCTCGCTGTCCGATGCGCCGGCCGCGGATGCGACGACCAGGCAGACGGGGGACCGCGTGTACTTCGTCCGCGTCTTCTCCACCTTCGCGGCGTCGTCGCCCCGCGCGGCCATCGCGTCGGCGATGGCGTTGCCGAGCGCGGCGCGGGAGTCACCCGTGACCACGCAGAACCGCGCCGGCCACGTGCGCTTGTGGTTGGGCGCCCATTGCGCCGCGGTGATCATCTCGTCGACGATCGACGTGTCGACCGCGCGCGCAGCGTCCATCAGCATGCTGCTGCGGCGCGAGGCGATGTGCGCGAGCAGGTCGCGGGGTTCCATGTCAGTTCTTGTGTAGGTCTGCGTTGAGGCCGCCCCAGGAGCCCTTGCGCATGGAGGTCTCGACGGCACCCGTCAGTGAGTTGCGCCGGTACAGCAGACCAGACTGACCGGAGAGCAGTTTGGCCTTCACCGGGTTGCCGGTGGGGTCGAGCACGACGGTCCCCGCGGTCACGTACAGGCCGGCTTCCACCACGCAGTCGTCGCCCAGGCTGATGCCGATGCCGGCATTGGCACCGAGGAGGCAGCGCTCGCCGATGGTGACCATCTCCTTGCCACCGCCCGACAGCGTCCCCATGATGGAAGCGCCGCCACCGATGTCACTGCCGTCACCCACGATGACTCCCTGCGAGATGCGGCCTTCAACCATTGATGCACCGAGCGTGCCCGCATTGAAGTTGCAGAATCCTTCGTGCATGACGGTGGTGCCGGAGGAGAGGTACGCGCCGAGCCGGACGCGGCTCGCATCGGCGATGCGCACGCCACTGGGCACCACGTAGTCGACCATGCGCGGGAACTTGTCCACGCCGTGCACCACCAGGTGCTGGCCCTTCCGCGCGAGGTTCCACTGCACGCTCTCGATGGACTCGACCGCAACGGGGCCGCGGTCCGTCCACGCAACGTTCTGCAGGTGACCGAAGACGCCGTCGAGATTCATGCTGCGCGGCTTCATGAGGCGACGTGACAGCAGGTTCAGGCGCAGGTAGGCATCCGCACCGTCCGCAGGGGCGGCATCGGTGTCGACGACCAGTGACACGGCGCGCAGCGCCACGCCGCGGTCGGGATCGGTGTCGACCGACGTGGACACCGACGGTGCGTCCGACGGGACGGCGTCACCGAGGCCGACGGCCCGGAAGCGCACGTCGAGCGTCGCGCCGTTGTGGTCGAGGGTGGCGATTCCGACGCCCCATGCAGTTGCCATGTCTAGAAGACCTCCGGTCGAAGGGTGGGGAAGAGAACGACGTCACGGATGGTCTGGGTGTTGGCCAGCAGCATCGCAAGGCGGTCCATGCCGATGCCGAGACCGCCGGTGGGCGGCAATCCGTACTCGAGCGCGCGCAGGTAGTCCTCGTCCACCGTGCCTGCCTCGACGTTGCCCGCCTCCTTCGACTTCTGCTCGTCCTCGAAGCGCATCCGTTGTTCCACCGGGTCGTTCAGCTCGCTGTAGCCGTTCGCCAGCTCGCGACCGCCCACGAACAGCTCGAACCGTTCGGTGAGGTGCGGGTCGTTGCGGTCGACGCGCGCCAGCGGGCTGATCTCGACGGGGTGGTGGGTGACGAAGGTCGGCTCGCGCAGCGCAGACTCGCACAGGTTCTCGAACAGTTCCTCGATGATCTTGCCCGCGCCGAACCGCGCCTCGACCTTCACGTTGTGCTTCTGGGCGAGGGCGACGAGTTCGTCACGGGGCATCGAGGGGTGCACCGCGACTCCTGTTGCCTCCTGCACCAGGTCCACCATGCGCACGCGGCGCCACGGCTTCGACAGGTCGACCGGATTGTCGTCGATCTGCACCACCGACGACCCGGTGGCATCTAGTGCTGCCTGTGTCATCAACTGCTCGGTGATCCCCATCATCTCGGTGTAGTCGCCGAATGCCTGGTAGAGCTCCATCATCGTGAACTCCGGGTTGTGGCGCGTGGAGATCCCCTCGTTGCGGAACACGCGGCCGATCTCGTACACGCGCTCCATGCCGCCCACGATGAGGCGCTTCAGGTGCAGCTCCAGCGCGATGCGCAGGTACAGCTGCATGTCGAGGGCGTTGTGGTGCGTGGTGAACGGGCGAGCGTGGGCACCGCCGGCCTCCACGTGCAGGACGGGGGTCTCCACCTCGATGAACCCCTTGCCGTGCAGGGTGCGGCGGAAGCTCGCGATCATGGCGTGGCGCACCTCGAACATGCGGCGCGACTCCTCGTTCACGATGAGGTCGGCATAGCGCTGGCGGTAGCGGGTGTCGGTGTCGGTGATTCCGTGCCACTTGTCGGGCAGTGGCCGCACCGCCTTCGAGAGAAGCCCGCACGAGGAGACCTTGATCGACAGCTCGCCCTTGCGCGTGGTCATCACGGTGCCGTGGACACCCACCCAGTCGCCGAGGTCGAGGGCGTTGATCGCGTCGAACGCATCGTCGCCGACGACGGCCTTCGAGACGAACAACTGGACCGCATCACTGCGGTCCTGGAGCGTGATGAAGATCAGCTTGCCCTGGTCACGACTGAGCATCACCCTTCCGGCGACGGCCACGGCAACTTCCGTCTCGGTGCCGGGCTCGAGATGCCCGTGGGCGGCCCGGATCTCGGCGAGCGAATGGGTGCGGTCGAAGCGGTAGGGATAGGGGTTCGTGCCCGAGGCCCTCATCTCGTCGACGCGGGCGAGTCGGCGCGCCTTCTCGGCCTCCAGACCACCGGCAGACGAGGCAAGTTCTTCTTCGCTCACAGGAAGTACACGGTAGTTCGCGGGACCCGTCCGCGGGAAAGTGGTTGCCCGACTACCGTGGCGAAGTGGCCAGGCACCGACGGATGATGCGATGGGTCGTGGTGGCGTCCCTGATTGCTCCGTTCGGGTGGTCGCGTGTGCGGGCCGAGAGTGCGATTCCCGACGGGCTCGACGTGCCGGTCATCACGATCTCGAAATCGATCTCGCTCACGTCGACCGAGGCGAACACCATCGTCTCGGCCGCACAGAACGCCGGCGCAAAGGGGCACCCTGCCCGTTACGCGACGTTCCCCATGACGGCCTATTCGCGTGGCGGGATGATGCTGATGCAGCAACCGAAGGGGTGGCGAATCCCCATGGGGACCCGCATCCTGCCCGTGGACTACGTCCGTGCGACCGGCGGCGACGCCATGGCTGACGTGTTGGTGTCCGGTCAGGTGCTGATGGGCGCGAACTCGGCCCGCATCCGAGATGCCCAGGTGGGCGACGTCGTCACCCTTCGTGACTCGAAGAACCAGATCAGGCGGTTCACGGTGGGCATGATCGTGTCCAACGAATATGCCCAGGGTGAGGACCTCATCATGTCGATGGAGGACGGTTTCTCGATGGGTGTGCGGAAGATCACACGAGTGAACATCATCGGGTTCGCGAATCCCGCCGATGTGTACACGGCCCTGCGAAAGAAGGGCATCTCCCTCGGCAGGGACTACCGGTTGCGGACTTCCTGGGACCTGCCCAATCCTGACGGCACCCTCGGCATCGCAACAGTGAAGCTGCAGCTCGGCGAGTTCGCGTTCCAGCCGACGAACTCGTCGGCGATCAAGGTGGACCCGAAGTGGGGGAATCAGAACATTGTCTGGGGCCACAGGTTCTCCGCAATCCCGTTGCGCAACAACTGCCACGAGAAGGTCATCAACGACGCCGAGGGCGCGCTCGCAGAGATCGTCGCGAAGGGACTCAAGTCGTCGATCGACGTCTCGATTTCCAACCGCTACGGAGGGTGTTTCGTCGGGCGTTACAACAGGCTCGCCGGTCTCTTCGGTGCGCCGTCGCGCCATGCGTTCGGCATGGCCATCGATATGAACACCAACACGAATCCTCAGTGGGGAACGCCCCGCATGAACTGTGACGTCGTGCGCATCTTCCGCAAGTGGGGCTTCGCCTGGGGTGGCAACTTTTGGCCGACGGACGGCATGCACTTCGAGTGGGTGGGCGAGAGGCGCGACCAGATGGGCTACCCGAGCCGTTACTGCCCGAACAAGGTGCCGGTTCCCGCCACGACGGTTCCGTCCGCAACAACCAGCACGACCACGTCGACAACAACTTCGTCGTCATCGACCACCAGCACCACCAGCACGACGACCACGGTGCCGATGACCGTCACCACGTAGGGAAGAACCGCAGGCAAGGGGTGCCTCGCTAGCCTGAGAGCGTGGCAAAACGACTCGTCATCATCGGTGGAGGCCCCGGCGGCAATGCTGCAGCCACACTCGCCGCCCGGATGGGTGCCGAGGTCACCATGATCGAGCGGGAGATCGTCGGTGGTGCCGCCCACCTGCTCGACTGCATCCCCTCGAAGGCGATGATCGCAACGGGTGGTGCCATGAGCGCCACGAAGCGGTTCGCCGGGATGGGCATCGAGCAGCACGACGTCGAGATCGATGTCGCGTCGCTGTCGGACCGCATCGGCGGCATCGTCGGCCGGATGCAGCAGAACACCACGCAGCTGCTGCAGAGCCAGGGTGTCAGCATCATCATGGGAGAGGCCTCGTTCACCGGTCCGAACGAAGTCGTCGTCACCTCGAGTTCCGGACAGACGCGCGTGCAGGGCGACGCGTTCGTGATCGCCACCGGTTCGCGCCCGCGCATCCCTGACTGGGTCACCCCCGACGGTGACCGCATCCTCACCACGCGCGACTGCTACCCGCCGAAGACGTTCCCGAGGAGCATCATCGTGGTCGGATCAGGCGTGACGGGAGTTGAGTTCGTCCACATGTTCTCGTCCTTCGGTGCGCAGGTCACCCTCGTCGTCAGCCGGCAGCAGGTTCTCCCCGGCAAGGACGCCGAGGCGGCGGCAGCCCTCGAGGACAGGTTCCTCTCGATCGGCGTGAAGTTGCTGAAGGGGGCACGCGCCGAGTCGATCACCCGTGAGGGTGACGAGGTCGTCGTGAAGTGCGACGACGGCCGCCAGGCGCGAGCATCGCACGTGGTGCTCGCCATCGGCTCCGAGCCGAACGTGGAGGGTCTCAACCTGGAGGCAGCAGGTGTCGAGCTGGACTCCCGCGGCTACATCGGCATTGACTCCCTGTGCCGCACCAACGTTCCGCACATCTACGCAGCCGGCGACGTCAGCGGCAAGCTGCCCTTGTCATCGGTGGCATCCATGCAGGGACGCAAGATTGCCGAACATGTCATGGGCTCCGCCGGCATCGACGGCCGTCTGCTCGACTACGACAAGGCCGCATCAGCCATTTTCACCCAGCCGGAGATCGCGGACGTCGGTCTTGCCGAGGCCGAGGCGTTCTCGTCGGGCCGCAAGATCCGCGTGACCAAGGTGCCGTTCTCCACCACCGCGAAGGCCCTCATCCACAACGACTCGCAGGGTTTCGTGAAGTTGATCTCCGACCCCAACACCGGTGTGGTTCTGGGCGGAACCATCGTCGGCCGTCACGCGGGCGAGCTGATCAGCGTTGTCGCACTGGCTGTCACGGCCCACCTGAAGGTGACCGACATCCTCGAGAGCCTGCTGGTGCACCCGTCACTGGCGGAAGCACTCACCGAAGCCGCCGAGTAGCAATCGATTGTCGGTGCGGCGGAGGTGCCGCACCACCGTCACTCGATGACGACGACCACATCACCGGCGCCGACAGTGTCGCCTGGCTTCACGTTGACAGCCTTGACCGTGCCGGACTTGTCTGCCTCGATCTGGTTCTCCATCTTCATGGCCTCGAGGACGACGACGCTCTGGCCAGCCTCGACCTTTGCGCCCACTTCCACGAGAACCTTCACGATGGTTCCCTGCATCGGCACGGCAACCTGGCCGCTGCCGCCGCCTGCGCCGCCACCCGACGATGACGCCGCACGCGCGGGCTTCTTCGCCTTCGGTGCGGCCGCGACGCCGGCTGTTTCCGGCACCCACAGCTTCACGTCGAAGCGGCGACCGTTGACCTCGACGGTCGTGGTGCGCTGCACGAGCGGTGCGTCGTCATCTCCGGCGGGCGCCGCCACAGGTGCAGCGTCGACGTTGGAGAGGTCGAGGCGCTCTTCCACCCACTTCGTGGAGTGCTCGAACGCGACGAAATCGGGGTGGCGAAGGATGGCGAGGTCGGCCGGAATCGTGGTGGCGATCCCCTCGACGACCATCTCCTCGAGGGCGCGGATGGTGCGTGCGATCGCGGTCTCCCGGTCCTTGCCCCACACGATCAGCTTGCCGACGAGGTTGTCGTAGTACTGGCTGATCGAGTCACCGGCCTCGTAGCCGCCGTCGAAGCGGACGCCGAATCCGTCCGGCGTGACGAGCTTGTTGATCGGGCCGGGGGAGGGAAGGAACTTTCCGCCCGCGGGATTTTCTGCGTTGATGCGGATCTCGATGGCGTGACCGCGGCGGGTCGCGAGCACTTCCTTCTGCGACATCGGCAGCTTCTCGCCGGAGGCCACGCGGATCTGCCACTCCACCAGGTCGATGCCGGTGATGACCTCGGTGACGGGGTGCTCCACCTGCAGGCGGGTGTTCATCTCGAGGAAGAAGAACTCGCCGTCCTGGTAGATGAACTCCACGGTGCCGGCGTTGTAGTAGCCGACGGCCTTCGCGGCCTTCACCGCGGCGGCGCCCATCTCGTCCTCGAGGCCCTTCGGCAGTGCGGCCGCCGGTGCCTCCTCGATCAGCTTCTGGTGGCGGCGCTGTGCGGAGCAGTCACGGGTGCTGACCCAGACGACATTGCCGTGCTGGTCGCCGACCAACTGCACCTCGATGTGGCGCGGCCACGTGAGGTACTTCTCCACGTAGATCTCGTCGCGGCCGAAGAAGTTCTTCGCCTCGCGCTGTGCCGAGTCCATGGCGTCCTGCACCTCGGCGGCGGAGTGGACCACCTTCATGCCGCGTCCGCCACCGCCGTAGGCGGCCTTGATGGCGACCGGGAAGCCGAACTCGTTGCCGAAGTCGATGATCTCCTTGGCGGTCGTGACGAACTCGGTGGTGCCGGGAACAATCGGTGCCCCGCCGCGCAGTGCCGCCTTGCGGCTGGAGACCTTGTCGCCCATCTCGTCGATAGCTTCCGGCGGGGGTCCGATGAACGCCACGCCCATTGCGGTGATGGCGCGTGCGAAGTCGGCGTTCTCGCTGAAGAAGCCGTAGCCCGGGTGCACGCCATCGGCGCCGCTCTTCTTGATGGCGTCCAGGATTGCTTCCGTGTTGAGGTAGCTCTCCGCCGCAGTCTGGCCGCCCAGGGCGTAAGCCTCGTCCGCCAGGCGCACGTGCAGGGCGTTGCGGTCGAGCTCGGAGTACACGGCGACGGTGGCGATCCCCAGCTCGCGGGCGGCACGGATGACTCGGACGGCGATCTCACCGCGGTTGGCAATCAGGATTTTCTTCAGCACAGGGGTCTATCTTGCCCCAATGGACTTTGCCGACAAGAACCAACCGAGCCCCTGGAGGGTCAACTTCGTCGCAGAGACGGGCAGTACGAACGCAGACCTCATGGAAGAGGGCCTTGCAGGGGCTCCCGACCGCACCGTCCTGCGGGCCGGGTTCCAGTCGGCCGGAAGGGGCCGCCTCGAGCCGAACCCGGGGAGAACCTGCTGGTGTCGTTCCTGTTCCGCCGGGTTCCCCGTGACCCGCACGTGCTGACGCAGGCTGTTGCCATGGCGGCGCGCGATGTCGCACGGTCCGTCGGCGTCGATGCCGTGATGAAGTGGCCGAACGACCTTCTCGTCGGCACGACGAAGCTGGCGGGTGTGCTGGCGCAGGCGGGGCCTCTCGAGGGTGACAGACCGTCATTCGTCGTGGTCGGCATCGGCGTGAACATCGCGTCCGCACCGGAGGCAGCAGCGAGCCTGAGGAGCAGTGGTTGGTCCCGCGAGATCGACCCGGCCGAGTTCCTCGACGCGATGCTGCCCGTCATCGACACGTTGCTCGCACTGGACGAAGAATCGATGCATGCCGCCTACCGCGCTGCTCTCGCCACGATCGGGGCACCCGTCAGGGTGGAACTGCCGGGCGACCGGTTCGTCACCGGACGTGCCGTCGACGTGGAACCGGACGGTCGACTGGTCGTCCTCGACGAATGTGCGGTCACGCACAGGTTCGACACGGCCGATGTGGTGCATCTTCGGCCGGCATCATCCTGACTAGCGTTGGTTCGTGCCGCCCGAGTCCCCACTGTCGCGCTTCTCGGGTTACCCGAGATGGGTCGTCATCGTGGGAACGGCTGTCGTGCTGTCGCTCTCTGGTGCATTCGGGCTCGTCCGTGCGACGAATTCACAACTTGACGGGGTGGCACGGGTGTCCGCAGTGACGCCGGCCCTGTCGCCGGCCACTCCCGGCATCGAGAACTACCTGCTCGTGGGTTCCGATTCCCGCGAGGGCTCTGACCCCTCCGATCCCGACTACGCGAACGTGGGAGGAGTGGACACCCAGCCCGGCCAGCGCTCCGACACGTTGATGGTGCTCCGGTACGACACGCAGAACGAGTCCGTGTCGCTCATGTCGGTGCCGCGTGACCTCTGGGCGCGCATCGGCTCGGGCGAGAAGTTCGACAAGATCAATGCCGCGTACCGCCAGGGCCCGGACACGGTGGTGCGCACGGTCCAGCGCGCGCTGAACATCCCGATCCACCACTACCTCGAGGTCAACTTCCAGGGCTTCAAGACGATTGTCGACGCGATCCACGGTGTGGAGTTGTGCGTGGACCGTGCGTCGCGTGACAGGCACACCGGTTTCTACATCGGCCGCAAGGCGTGCAAGACCGTCAACGGCACGCAGGCGCTCGCGTTCGCCCGTTCGCGGCACTTCGAGCAGAAGTACAAGGAGGGTGGCTGGAAACAGGACCCCACCGCCGACATCGGCCGCACCGCGCGGCAACGCCAGTTCGTCACGTCCTTGCTGAAGTCGGCCGCCAAGTACGTGGCATCCCACCCGTTGGATGCCGCGTCTGTGATGCGCCAGTCGACATCGGCGTTCTCGGTCGACGACGGGCTGCAACTCATCGATCTGGCCCGCAAGCTGCGGCCGGCGGCCTCGGGCGGGGCCGTGTCGTACGCGCTTCCGGTGTCGCTCGACATGATCAACGGCACGTCCGTGGTGCGCATCTCGAACGATGCGGCACCGCTGCTCGCGTACTTCGCCGGCACCGGGCCGGCTCCCGCGACTGCAGAGTCCTGACGGACCGGTCAGTTCGTCGCGTCGTCGCTGACGCGACGCTTCGACAGGCGGTCAGCGAATTCGTCCCTGGCCGCGTTCGAACCGATTCGGTTGCCCTGCACGAGGTCGCACCCGAGAACCCGCAGACGCTTCAGTTGGTCGTCGCTCGTCACCCACTCGGCGCACACACTGAGATCGAGCGAGTGGGCAAGCTGGATGATCGAGCGCACCATCGGGTCGTCGCCGCCGTCGGTTCGCCCGACGTCGCGCACGAGCGTGCCGTCGATCTTCAGGATGTCAGCAGGGAACGTGCGGAGCGCCGCGAGTGACGAGTTGCCCGCACCGAAATCGTCCACCGCGATGCGCACGCCGTTGCGCTTCAGTGCATTGACGGTGCGCAGCACGGCGGGGTTGCTGTCGATGAGGGTCGATTCGCTCGTCTCGTAGACCAACTGGGTCCCCTCGAGTCCGCGCTCCCGCAGGATGTTCGCGGTGCGGTCCACGAACGTCGTGTCGGCCAACTGGCGGCGTGACACGTTCACGTGCAGGCAGGTGCCGCGGTCGACGAGACCCGCGTCCATCCACGTGCGCAGGTCGGCAGCCGCCGTGTCGAGGACCCAGTCGCCGATCGGTGCGATGAGACCCGATTCGTCCGCCAGGTCGATGAACGCGACGGGGGAGAGCTGGCCCTTCGTGGGGTGGTTCCAGCGCAGGAACGCCTCCACTGCTGCGATCCTGCCGGCGTGCGCCAGTTCGATGGGCTGGTACACGATCTCGAACTGGTCACCTGCGAGAGCCTGCTCCAGTTCGGCCGCGAGTGCGGCACGCTCGCGCGCGGCGGTGCGCATCTGGTCGTTGAACAGTTCGCTGCGCCCGCGGCCGCGCTGCTTCGCCCGGTACATCGCCGTGTCGGCGGAGT
>JBEGJV010000065.1:0-8870 GCA_041184385.1 Actinomycetota bacterium | reverse complement strand
CTACTGCACCGCACGCACGGTGGAGGCTGCTGCCATGCCGTGGCGCGAGTGGTTGCGCACGTACGCGGGCCACGAACGCGGGACGCACTACCTGAAGGACCCGGGTTCCCAGGACATCACCACCCAGGTGATGATCGACCAGCTTGCTGCAGTTCGGGAGCCCGATGCCGTGCGCACGCAGGCACAGTTCCTGCAGCTGTGGGGGATCGAGGAACTCGTCGCGGAGGGGGCACGAATCTGGCGCGAGAACGCGGCCGCGCCCACGCTGGCTGCGATGAAGATGCGCAGCCGCATCAGCGAGTCAGAGGCACTGCTCGATCCTGCGGGTCTGGGCGGGTTCTCCGTGCTCGAGTGGCGCGTCTGATCAGTTCCCGCGCATCTTGTCGCGCAGGAACTGCCTGTACTCGTCCTCGGTGAAGCTGTGCTCGCCGAACAGGGCGCGGTAGTAGGGGTTCTGCAGGGCCAGCATCATGATGAACACACGGCGGTCGAAGGTCTCGCCCAGCGCCATGCGTGACTCGATGCCGTCGAGACCCTCGTTCCACATGGTGACCAGGTTCTGGCTGCACTTCTCGAGCCGCAGTCTCAGCGGCTCGTTCGTGGTCGAGGCGGCGAGGATCTGCAGACGCAACTCCTGCACCTTCATGCTCTGCGGGGTGAACTGCAGCGGGAGAGCCGCGACAAGGTCGTCGACAGTGAGAGGGTCGAGTCCTTCGATCCGGGACAGATAGGTCGAGACGGCATTGGTTGTCACCGAGCACGCGAGCCAGCAACCCGTCGCGGTTGTCGAAGTGGCGGTAGATCTGCGTGATTGAGGAATTGGCCCCGGTCGCCACGTCGGCGACCCGGAGCCCGAGGATCCCTGCCCGTTCGATCTCCCGCCGCGCGCTCGCGAGGATCGACTCCTCGCTCGACTTCGGTGTGCTCGCGGTCATCGTCACAGCGTAAGCGGGAAAACTTTTCCGCCGCGTGAAGAGCGGTCCTCGTCGTGGCTCCGCCGGTGAGCGTCCGCCGAACATGGTCCGCACCACCTGCCGAGTTGCCCCGTCTGGTTCAATCAAGGAGGTGAAGACGGCCGGGGGGACGCATGCCACGCATCAGTACTGCTGAGAGGTTCGACGAATCCGACGGGCTGACGCCGATGGAACGCGCCGCCTCGAACAAGATGATCCTCGGGTTGTTCATCCCGCTGCAGAACGGCGCATGGACGCCGTCGCTGTACCCGCGGGGCACCGACTGGACGTTCGAGTACAACGCCGAGTGCACCGTGCGTGCGGAGGAACTCGGGTTCGACCTGGTGTTCGGGCTCGCACAGTGGCACGGCGCCGGCGGTCTCGGCGGCGAGATGCGGTTCCGAGAGAACACCCAGGACCCGTTGCTCGTCACGGCGGGTCTCGCCGCACTCACGAAGAACATCATCCTGATCTCCACCGTGCACGTCCTCTACGGGTGGACACCTCTGTTGCTGGCGAAGTACGCCGCGACGCTCGACCACATGTCGAACGGACGGTGGGGGATGAACATGGTGACCGGCATCAAACCCGAGGACTTCGCGATGTTCGGTCTCGACCCGATCGAGCACGACCTGCGCTACGAGATGGCGGACGAGTTGATGCAGGTGATGAAGCAACTATGGGAGTCCCCGGACAACGTCGACTTCGACGGGCGGTTCTACTCCATGGAGAAGGGCTTCGTCTCGCCGAAGCCGCGCTTCGGTCGCCCGATCATCGTGAACGCGAGCTCGTCCGGCGCGGGCATGGCCTTCGCGGCCAACCACAGTGACCTCATGTTCATCACGCGGCCGGCCGGTTCCGATGTGTACGGATTGCTCGCGGAGCACAACAAGAGGATCAAGGACGAGGCCGCCGCGATGGGCAAGACGGTGCGCACCATCATCAACCCCCACGTCATCTGCGCCGACACCGAGAAGGAGGCGAAGGAACGGCGCCAGGCCTTCATCGACCACGCCGACCCTGTTGCCCTCGACAACTTCTACAAGTTCATCACCGGCGGGGACACCGTCTCGTGGAAGGGGGCCATGCGCGACGACCTCGCGGTCGGGGGGAACATGCAGATCGTGGGCACCCCTGAGCAGTGCGTGGAGAAGATGATGCGACTCCACAACGCCGGGATCGACGGCATCCAGGTCAACTTCTACGACTACCTGCCCGACCTCGAGTACTTCGGCGAGAGGGTCCTTCCGCTCATGAAGGACGCGGGGCTGCGCAACTGACCATGGGTACGGTGACTGCCGACGAACTGTGGCAATGGCTGCACGACGGCGACGAGATCGTCGTCGCCGATGTCCGCGACGGTGGGCCGTTCTCGCGCTCGCACATCCTTGCTGCGGCCACGATCCCGCTCTCGCAGATCGAGGTGTTGATGCCGGTCATGGTCCCGCGGCGCGGCACCCGTGTCGTGTTGGTGGACGACGGCGGCACGCAGGCCACCCGCGCGCATGCGGTGCTCGAGTCGAACGGGTACACGAACCTGTGGGTCCTCGTGGGTGGCCAACCGGCATGGGAATCGAGCGGGCGCCAGTTGTTCTCCGGCAGCGGGATCATCTCGAAGGCTTTCGGTGAACTGGTGGAGCACGAGCTCGACACGCCCCGCATCGATGCGGCCGACCTGCGCGAGTGGATGGAGTCGGGACGCGAGATGGTGCTCGTCGACGCACGACCGATGGCCGAGTTCCGCACGGTCAGCCTGCCCGGCGGGACCGATTGCCCCGGTGCGGAACTCGTGTACCGCGTGCCGGGGCTCATCACCTCACCCGACACCCCGGTCGTCGTGAACTGCGCCGGCAGGACCCGCTCGATCATCGGTGCGCAGAGTCTGCTGAATGCGGGCATCACGAACCCGGTCTTCGCCCTGCGCAACGGGACCATGGGTTGGCAGCTCGCCGGGTACGACACTGCCCACGGGAACTCCGTCATGGTCCCCGAACCCGCGTCGGAGGGCCTGTCCGCGGCGAAGCAGTTGGCAAGTGAACTGTGCACCCGTCACGGTCTGTCCCTCATCGACATGGAGACGCTCGGGCGGTTCCGGGCCGATGACACCCGCACGACGTACGTCTTCGACGTCCGTCAGGCCGATGCGTTCGATCGCGGGCACGTGCCGGGCAGCGTCCATGCCCCCGGCGGACAACTCGTGCAGGCCACCGACTCGTATGCCGCGGTGCGCAACGCCCGCGTGGTCGTGGTCGACGAGCACATGGTGCAGTCGGTGATGACGGCGCACTGGCTGGCGCAGATGGGATGGGATGTCCATGTGCTCGCCGGTGCAAGCAACCACTTCACCGAGACCGGTCCTGCAGCAGTGGCGACACTCGGGTCGGGAACGGCCGTCGTGCCGCGCGTGTCGGCCGACGAGCTCTCCGGGTGGATCGACCGAGACTCGTGCGTCGTCGTCGACGTGGGCGAGAGCTACTGGTACCGCGAGGGCCGCATCCCCGGATCGCACTACTCGATGCGCACGCATCTCGCTTCCGCACTCACGAGATTCAGGTACGACGAAAGGATCGTCCTCTGCTGCAGCGACGGTCGCTTCTCACCGTTTGCTGCCGCCGATGCAATGAACATGGGATTCGACCGCGTGCATGTTCTGGACGGTGGCCGTGCGGCGTGGCGCCGCGCGGGGCACCCTGTGGAGAGAATCGGTGAGGACACCGACGAACTCGTTCTCTCGGAGACCGACGACATGTGGTACCCACCGTGGGCACGCAAGGAAGGCGTGAACGAGGCGATCATGCAGTACCTCACGTGGGAGACGGGACTGCTCGAGCCGGTGTCGAAGGAGACCTACGTGCGCTTCTCCGTGAAGCGCTGATCAGGCCTGGACCTTGTCGGGCCGGCTGGTCAGCCACGCACCGCAGATCACTATGCACATGCCGAGAACGGCGAGCAGGGTGACCTTCTCGTCGCGGAACAGCAGGCCCAGAACGGTGGCAACAATCGGCGTGAAGAACACCCCGATGACACCGCGCACCGCGCCGGCGCGCACCATCAGCATGCCGTACATCACGTAGGCGAAACCGGTGCCGAGCGCGCCGAGCACCATCAAGGCGAAGAGGGCCGACCAGGCGAACGTGCTGTCGAAGAACGCGGGTAGCCCGAGGGGGAGTGAGAAAAGGAGCGCGAACAACTCCTGCCACAGCAGAACGGTGAGCGTGCCGTACTTCACCTGCATCTCGCGGGAGAGGATGCTGGTGAACGCATAGCAGCACGTGGCCGCGAGCAGGAAGAGCACCCCGTGCACCGACGCGCCCTTGCCGTCACCGACCGAGCCGAACGAGATGAACGCGATGCCGACGAACCCGATCAGCACGGCCATGATGCGCCGGCGGGACGGCATCGTGCGCGTCAGGATGGCCGCTGCGACAACGGTGGTGACGGGGATCGAGCCGTTGATCATCCCGGTGATCGACGACGACACCGACTTCTCCGCGAGCGGGTACAGGTAGAACGGTACGGTCATCGCGACGAACCCCAGAAGAGCCACACGCGGGATGTCCTCCCGGGCAATGCGCTTTCGGGCGGCGGGGAAGCAGGCAAGAGCGAGGGCACCGAACCCGAGCCGCGCCACGGGAACCACACCGGTGGCGACGTGGTCGATGGCGATCGCGATGAACAGGAACGACGCACCCCATGTGAGGGCCACCGCCGAGGTCATCGCCCATTCGGCCGGACCGAAGTGGTGCTGTGTGTCCCTGCCGAGGTCTGTCCTGCTCACGAATGTCCAGTCTTGCCGCCCGCCCAACGGAGCCGGTGGTCCCTTTCACTAATCTCGGTTCCACCGACCAGGGGGTAATGGCATGGCCGAGAACCACGACGCAATCGACGACCTGATGGTGGAGCAACGCAAGTTCCCGCCGTCGGAGGCTTTCAAGAAGAACGCCCTTGTCGTGGGCACCCACCTGTACGACGAGGCGAACGAGGACTACCAGGGGTTCTGGGCGCGCCAGGCCGCCGAATTGGTGGAGTGGTCGAAGCCGTGGGAGACCATCTGCGAATGGGACCTGCCCTTCAGCAAATGGTTCGTGGGCGGGGAGCTGAACGTGTCGTGGAACTGCCTCGACCGTCACGTGCTCGCCGGTCGTGGCGACAAGGTGGCCTTCCACTTCGAGGGCGAGCCGGGTGACTCGCGCACCGTCACGTACTCCGAACTTCTCGACGAGGTGCAGAAGTTCTCGAACGTCCTGAAGGGTCTCGGCGTCAGGAAGGGCGACCGCATCAACATATACCTACCGATGATCCCCGAGGCCGCGGTGGCCATGCTCGCGTGCGCGCGCATCGGTGCGGCGCACTCGGTGGTGTTCGGTGGCTTCTCGTCGCAGGCACTCGCGGACCGCATCAACGACGCGGAGGCGAAGGTGTTGATCACCGCCGACGGCGGATGGCGCCGCGGCGAGGTCTTCCCGCTGAAGAAGCAGGCTGATGAATCTCTCGAGTCGACGCCCTCCATCGAGAGCGTCGTCGTGGTGAAGCGCGGCGGGAACGACGTCGACATGAAGGCGGGCCGTGACCACTGGTACCACGACCTCATGGCGAAGGCAGATCCCGTGTGCCCGGCAGAACCAATGGATGCCGAGCAGTTGCTGTTCCTTCTCTACACGTCGGGCACCACGGGCAAGCCGAAGGGCATCATGCACACCACCGGTGGATACCTGACGCACGTCACCTACACGCACAGGTACGTGTTCGACCTGCATCCCGAGACCGACATCTACTGGTGCACCGCGGACGTCGGCTGGATCACCGGCCACAGTTACATCGTGTACGGGCCGCTCTCGAACGGCGCCACGCAGGTGATGTACGAGGGAGTCCCGAACTTCCCGGGCAACGACCGCATGTGGGAGATCATCGAGAAGTACAAGGTGACCATCTTCTACACCGCACCCACCGCCATCCGCACGTTCATGAAGTGGGGCGTGGAGGAACCGGCGAAGCACGACCTCTCCTCGCTGCGTCTTCTCGGCAGTGTGGGCGAACCCATCAATCCCGAAGCGTGGATGTGGTACTCCGAGAACATCGGACGCAACAACTGCCCGATCGTGGACACGTGGTGGCAGACGGAGACAGGCGGCATCATGATCTCGCCGTTGCCCGGCGCCACCACCACGAAGCCCGGTTCGGCCACGTTCCCGCTGCCCGGGGTCAACGCCGAACTCGTCGATGACGCGGGGAAGCACGTCGCAAAGGGCGGTGGTTACCTCACGCTCACCACACCCTGGCCGGGGATGCTGCGCGGCATCTGGAAGGACCCCGAGCGTTACAAGGACGCGTACTGGAGCCGTTTCGAGGGCCGCTACTTCGCCGGCGACGGCGCGAAGCTCGATGACGACGGCTACCTGTGGTTGCTCGGCCGCGTTGACGACGTGATGAACGTTTCGGGTCACCGCATCAGCACCACCGAGGTGGAGTCGGCACTCGTGTCGCACCCATCCGTCGCCGAAGCAGCGGTGGTGGGCGCGAACGACGCAACCACCGGGCAGGCGATCATCGCCTACGTGACGCTCGTCGGCGGAAAGGAAGTCGATGAGCAAGTGCTGCGCAACCACGTGGCGCAGGAGATCGGTGCCATCGCGAAGCCGAAGACCATCTACTTCACGCCGGAACTGCCGAAGACGCGCAGCGGCAAGATCATGCGTCGTCTTCTCCGCGACGTTGCCGAGGGACGCAACCTGGGCGACACGACCACGCTCGCCGACGCGAGCGTGGTGAACGAACTGCAGAAGCGCGCCGCCGAGGCACCCAGCGAGGACTAGAGCAAGGTCGCGAGGATCAGCGCGACCGAAAGTGACGTGAGCACGCCGATGATCCACTGCGTCTGACGCCGTATCTCGGTTGAAATGAGCAGGGTCATCTCTGTCCGCGTCTCGGCGAACCCGGTCCGTACTTCAGTCCGCAGGTCAGCAATCTCCAGCCGGACATCGCTGATGTCCTGCTTCAGCTCCGAGCGAAGACCACCGATGGTGGCGTCGAGTTGGTGGACCCGCACGACGTCATCCCAGTCACGGGGGGTCGCAAGCTGCATGAACGTGTTCGCCGGTCCGGTGCCGATGAGGCCGCGCATGGCCTGGTGCAATTCGAGTCGTTCGGGTTCGGTCACCATGAGCATCGACGTCCTTTCCTCCCGAAGTTGACAGGAATGTGGGCGGGACGTGGTACCCGGCGGAATCAGTCGCGGAAGTTCTCGAACTGGAGCGGCAGTCCCAGGTCCTCGCCCTTCAGCAGGGCCATGACGGCCTGCAGGTCGTCACGCTTCTTCGAGGTCACGCGCACCTGCTCGCCCTGGGTCTGGCTGGAGACGCCCTTCGGGCCCTTCTCCTTGATCAACTTGTTGATCTCCTTGGCCTTGTCGCTGGTGATTCCCACCTTGATGGTGACCACCTGGCGCACGGTGTCGCCCGAGGCCTGCTCGAACTTGCCCCACTCGATGCCCTTCAGGGAGAGGCCGCGCTTCACGAACTTCTCCTCCAGCAGCACCCGCACGGCACGGGCCTTCTCTTCGCTGATGGTCTTGATGGTGATGACCAGTTCCTTCTGCTCGATGGAGGAATTGGTGCCCTTGAAGTCGAATCGCTGGCTCATTTCCCGCTCTGCCTGGTCCACTGCGTTGCGCAGTTCCTGACGGTCAACCTCGGAGACAACATCGAAAGACGGCATGCAGAGAAGGCTAGTGATGCCGATAACCTTGGCGACTCCATAGGGGTCGGTGCCCGAGCGGCCAAAGGGAGCAGACTGTAAATCTGCCGGCACTGCCTACGGAGGTTCGAATCCTCCCCGGCCCACCACGGTGAAAACCGTGAACTGAAAGGCGAAAGCCAGACAGCCCAACCCGTATGTGACCCTGCCGGAAGAAATCGCCGGCGGGGTCGCATATTTTTCCGGCCCGAATCCGGACACCCGTGCGGTGGGATCAGGCCCCGGGGCGTTCGTGCAGCAGGACCTGCATCAGGCAGACGTCCAGCCACTTGCCGAACTTGCGGCCGACCTCGCGCTCGACGCCGACTTCGCGGAAACCGAGTGCCTCGTGCAGGCCGATCGAGCCAACTGACAACGTTGTAATTCGGGCCATCACGGCGTGGAACCCGCCGTCGGCGGCGGTGTCGAGCAGGTGGGCGAGAATGACCCGGCCGATCCCGCGCCGGCCCATGTCCCGGCGCACGTACACGGAATCCTCCACTGTGGTGCGGTAGGCAGCCCGTTCCTTGTAGGGCGAGAGGGCCCCGAAACCGACCACCTCACCGCCCAGCTCGGCCACGAACACCCCGAACGCACCTTCCCGGGCGTTCTGCCAGTCCAATTGGTCCTGCGCGGACCGCGGGACCAGGTCGAAAGTGCTGGTCTCGTTCTCCACCTCGTGGTTGTAGATCGCGGCAATTGCGGGCGCGTCAGCGGGCGTCGCGCGGCGGATCGAGACCGTTTCCATCGGCCAAGAACCTAGTGGCGGTTTGGGAATTATCACCGCTAGCCTTTCCCGTCTGGCTCGTTGAGGCTTTGCTTCAGCGCGCACGCCCTCTTAGCTCAGTCGGCAGAGCGTTTCCATGGTAAGGAAAAGGTCGTGGGTTCGATTCCCACAGAGGGCTCAGCCATTTGGCGTTGGCCCGGACCCCCGGGTCGCCATCAGATGGTTCGACCAATACGGCAGGGCGTCGTAGCTCAGTTGGTCAGAGCATCCGGCTCATAATCGGAAGGTCATCGGTTCGATCCCGATCGACGCTACAAGACAGAGACAACAAGGAACCTCAGGAGAGAACAGTGTCAAAGGCAAAGTTTGAGCGCACAAAGCCGCACGTGAACATCGGCACCATGGGTCACATTGACCATGGCAAGACCACGTTGACGGCTGCCATTTCGAAGACGTTG